>WRNI01000010.1 GCA_009776695.1 Methanomassiliicoccaceae archaeon | reverse complement strand
CTGGAGCCTCCTNCCCCCCCCCATTCTGCCTTTGTCTGCTCATTGCCATTGTCCCCTTTTTTTCCGTTTTCACGTGTATGTATACATACACGTAAATATTGCTGGATATGAATGCGCTTGTTGCATATTTAATACGAACGGCGTGCGCGGAACGTCCGGCACGACGTAACTATTGTGAACCGCCGGATCGTGAGCGTTGTACGGCCGGCGAACGGATACGTTATGCGGCCATCATATTCCGCTGCGGTCTGAACACTGTTTATCATATCATGATATGGCATATCGTGATATGATGTGCCGTAATATGAAAGAAGGCGCGCACAATGTTCACCGGAATGTGAGACGGAATGAATAAAATGCGGAGGGCGCGGGATTCCCCTGTGCGACCGCGTTACAGAGCTGTCCGGTCGCAAGAAGTTATATATGCTTTCTCCTTAGAGGGTGACGCTAGGCTTGACCGGGGTGTTTGGCGTATCCTTGTATACCGAAACCGTCAATATGCGGAGGTGACAGCAGGGGACGGCGCTTACGGATCCCGCAGGCCCGCAAAGTGACTATGAGGCCCTGTCTTGCGGGGCTGGCGTCTGTACACCGGACGGCCGGAGGGCCGTCACGGATACACTTATCGCGGAGAACGGGTCAGGCCCTGACGGGAGCAGCCTTACCGTGAACTACCAACGCTCGCGAGGTAGCGGGGTTGAGGATCAATGCGGTAAACCTGCGGGTTGAAGTAGCGTCAACCTCTGTGGCCTAGCACCTCTTCGTTCTTTTGAGACCGCATCCTGTTGTTATGTCCTCTTAGGACGGCATCCTGTCATTATGTCCTCTTGGGACCGCAGCCGGTTATTATGTCCTTTGAGAAATCGAAAAGAACTTTCGATTCATTGCCGCTCCTGATCACCAGTTCCGTTGATGCGTCAACTTTACCGACAACGGCCGCGTCCACTTTGATCGTTCTGAACATATCGATCAGACGCTTTGAGTTCTCGGGCCTGCATGATAACGCAAACCCATATCCCTGATATGCGAGCAGCCACTGCATTATATCGACGTCCTTGGGACGGGGTATCTTATCAACATCGATATATCCTCCTTTCCCTGACGATTCCAGAAGCATCCCCATTGTTCCGATGCAGCCGGGGTTGCTCATATCCTTTCCCGCCGTCACGAGATGTTCTGATGCGATTGTGCACATCATCTCCATCTGCTCCTGAACGAACTTATCATCCTTCTTCGAAGTGGTGTCCCATGCATATTTCAGCCCGGAAGGGAAGAAGCCGTCCGTATCAATTGCGAATACAATATCGTCACCGTCCTCCGCGGTGCTGCTCCTTATCATGTCCGCTTTCGGAACGGTACCGATTATCGAGATATCGATGGCGTTGTAATTGCAGTCCGGGTGCGTATGCCCGCCGACTATCGGCACGTTGAACTTCCTTACCGCGCGTTCCATCCCTTTCAGCAGTTTTGAGCATATCCTGCCGTCGCTCATTGACATTATGTCGACCATCGCCAGAGGTCTTCCGCCCATCGCGGCTATGTCGTTAACATTAACGAGAACTGCGAAGTAACCCGCATAGAAAGGGTCCGCCTTTACCAAGGATTCCATGATGCCGTCCGCCGCAAACAGTATACAATCGTTCCCGTACTCTATGGCGGCGCTGTCCTCCCCTTCGGACGCCACGACCTTCGTGAATGACGACGTCGGCAGGAAGTGAACGATCTCGTGCACCTTGTTCTTCCTCGTTATTCCTGGGAACTCTCTTATTGCGGATACGATGCGGCCGATGTCCATAACGTGTGAATCGAGTACATGCGATAAAAATGTAGCGATGTCGCGATCGTTCACGCAACTGTGCGGAAAACCGTTGCGGGCATTGTGATGAATTTAGAGCCTTATCATCAGCTGCTGCGGCAATGGTTGTTACGAGTAATATTTTTTCAGTCCCAAACGCTCACAGACAAAATTGTAGATCCGTTTTGAACTGTTGATCCCGCGGGCGGCATGAACGGAGTCCAGCGAAATATTATGATACGGATAACGAACGATGACCGCGAACGGATCAAGGAACGTACAATGACCGACCAAGCGCGAACCGTCGAACTGTGGACTCCATTGTCTGCACATCAGACGCAGACCCTGCAAGCCATGCGACTTCGGAGGGAAAAGCCCGTTTTGAACTATGTATGCCTTCAATGCCTTCTCTGCACCCTGCTGGCAGTGGTACAGTATCACCTCAACGGGTCTTTGCCGTGGATTTTGCTCATTCGAAAAAAGCTGATGTGCCGCATCTATGTCCATACGCGCATATCTCAGCCATTCCGCGCAATCCTCACTGACCATAGACCAGCACCCCGTTGTTCCTGATCTCCCTCTGCAGTGTGACTCGATCCGGCCCCGACAGTCTCGTAAAATCGCTAACGTTATCGACCAGAACGTCCAAAGGTACCGATCTCTCCATCAGCCCCATACTGACGCCGCGCATCACCTTCAGCGGATCGATGCCGTCGCGCACAACGACCATCAGGTCGATGTCGCTGCTCCGGTCCGGCATTCCGTGCGCATATGATCCGAACAGATATATGCTGAGAACGCCGTCGATCTTCGAGATGTACGACACGTAACGGTCGAATTCTGCCTTCACGTCCTCGTTCATCTTCTCGAAGAACTGCACCATGCTCACCTCCCTGTCGTGATATCATCAATCATCAGCATCCTTATAAAACCACTGCCTGGCAATCATCGGGAGGGCGGCGTCGGCGATATGAGCGGGGACGAGATATTTGCATGGCTGAAAGAGAGGGCATCGCTCATTCGCTGAGAAGCCTCAGCGCATCCTTGTGCCTGGCCACAGAATCATCCAGTCTGGTCATGCGCTCCGTGTCCGCCGGAGAAGGCGGCTCAAAATTTTCCTGCCTGCCTGTAATGATCGTTTCCGGTGTTCTACGCCCGCAGACTCTTTTCGGTTTGTCCGGTGCAGTCCTCATGGTCTTCCTCGTTTCGTTGCGGTGCTCTGCCGTCCGCGTCACTGTGACGCCGTATGTAATATTTAGATCGCCATCGGAATAGACCGTGTCCCCGGGCGGGAATTTCCTGACCGTCCGCGGGCGTCATATCAGTTTTGACTGCTTCGTTTCTGCCATGAGATGTCTGGACTCCGTGGAGTCGAGGAGCATCGTTATCAGGACGTCCTGGAACTTATCCGTCATGTCCGATAACGGGACCACGGCGTTCTGTCCCGTGATCGTGTTCCCCGCTCTCCTCAGGATCTTCTTGTGCTCGGTCATGTCCTGTTCCGATATGACCGAACCGATCGGTCTCGTGACACC
The DNA here is from genome assembly GCA_009776695.1 of Methanomassiliicoccaceae archaeon. Classification (GTDB taxonomy): domain Archaea; phylum Thermoplasmatota; class Thermoplasmata; order Methanomassiliicoccales; family Methanomethylophilaceae; genus Methanomicula. The sequence continues at coordinate 18,526 of WRNI01000010.1, read as the reverse complement.
GGATGCTTTCAGTTCCGACTCGAACACCGGTCTTTTGAATATTCTGAAAAGCACGAACAATATCAGTTCGTCGGGATCGTTGGATAATTTACGGCATGCCTTTCCCACAACTTCGTATATGCTGTCCGGAAGCGGCCTCGACACCTGATATATCTTCGACGGCGGAATGTCCCGTTCTTTGAGATATCCCATGTCTGTTAACGCGCGCAGATAGCCTGTGAGTATGAGACGGTGGTGCTTGATGCCTTTCGACTCAAGTGACTTGGCCAATGCGCTTATTGAAAGTCCGTCGCGCCCGAGGCATTCCGTCAGTATCCGGTTGAAATCCTTCTCAGCGTTGAACATCAGCATCTGATAACAGACCTGATAACTTAAATCTTACTGATTGTGGACGCACATTTTTTCAGATCGCGGTCACGGGGCGGCGATGCCCCCGCCGAGGCGAGGGGCGCTGCGCCCGCGCTGCGGACCGTAAAAATACTGGCCGTCCCGCCGGTTTTCCGGCCGATATCACGGACGGCGGCGGAGCACGTATATTTTCGGTAAAAAGGTATCCAAAAATATACGATTAACAGTGGTTTAACAATAATGCTGGGTATATATAGTCGGTAACTAATCAGATAACAAATATGATAATTAACATGCATTAATGTTTTACCAGATCAGATTCAGAAATTTCTTTATATCAATATGGTTCTGTGATTATGCTTAAGGGGATTGCACAATGATAGAGAGTAAGAAACTGGCACCGGGCTCCAAGAAGAGCGAATCCACAGATATCACATTATTTGTAAGAACATCTGACGAAGAGATAAAGAAATGGGACAAGATGAAGATCTACGACGCGCTCGTGCGCGAGACCGACGTAAGCGAGGACGCCGCGATCATAGTTGCGCGCGAAGTTGAGAAGATGATCTCGAAGATGGAACTTGATTATATCACGGCCCCGCTGATCAGAGAGCTGACAAATGCGAAGCTTGTTGAATACGGACTGGAAGCGATACGCAAACAGCATACAAGATTAGGGGTACCCATATACGATGCGCGCGAGATCATCATGAGCCCCAACAAGGAGAACGCCAACGTTCCCCACGGCCCCGAGGCAACGAACCTTACGCTTGCGGAGAACATCAAAAAGGAATTCGCGCTGCTTGAAGTGTTCTCGCCTGATATAGCGGACGCGCACATGAGCGGCCTTCTTCACCTTCACGATCTCGGTATGATAGACAGGCCGTACTGCAGCGGGCAGTCCATCGAATACGTAAAAAAATTCGGTCTGAACTTACCGAATGCATTATCGATAGCGAAACCTGCCAAGCATCCTGAGGTGCTCATCGAACAGATAATAAAGTTCTCCGCCGCATTACAGGGTCACTTTGCGGGCGCGATAGGATGGGATGCGTTCAATGTGTTCCTTGCCCCGTATCTTGTTGACGTGGACGACGTGAGGATGAAACAGCTCGCCCAGATATTAATTTACGAATTTGCGCAGCAGGCGGTCGCGAGAGGCGGACAGTCGATATTCAGCGACATCAACCTGTACTGGGAGACACCGGATCACTTCATGGGCGTTCCCGCCATAGGGCCGGGAGGTCAGATGACCGGCAAGAATTATGAGGATTACGCGTACGAGGCACAGCGCTTTGTCAACGCGCTCATTGACGTCTATATGGACGGCGACGCGATGGGAAGGCCGTTCTTCTTCCCGAAGCCGCAGGTTCACATAACTGAGAAGTTCTTCAAGACACAGGGGCACGAGGAGTTCTTACTGAAGATATCCAAACTGGCTTCCGAGAAGGGCAACACGTATTTCGTCTTCGACAGAGGGAACACCGCCAAGATATCGGAATGCTGCAGACTCGCGTTCAAGCTTAATGACGAAGATCTCGCGGAAGCGAAACAGCCGTGGAAGATGAGGTTCTCGGCGATGCAGAACACCACGCTCAACCTTCCGAGGATGGCGTACATCGCCAACAGGAACGATGACGTGCTGTTCAGCACAATAAAAGAGACGATGGAACTGGCCGTCAAGGCGCACATGCAGAAGAAGGACTTCCTGAAGCATCTGCTTGACCTCAAGAACCACGGACCTTTGGCGTTACTTGCCATGAACCTGGACGGCGAACCGTATTACAGGATAGAGAAGTCATCATACCTCATAGGAATGGTCGGTTTGAACGAACTCGTTCAATATCACTTCGGCCAGGAGATGCATGAATCGAAAGAGGCACTGATGTTCGGCCTTAAAGTAACGGCGTTCATGAAGAAGGAGGCCGAGCGGTTATCTCACGAGTATAACATAAAACTGCCTTTGGAGCAGACGCCGGCCGAGAGCACCGCGTACAGGTTCGCGAAACTTGATATGAAGGAGTTCCCGCTGCAGGCGAGTTCCGTCGTGAAAGGTAACAAAGGGACCGGTGAGTTATACTACACTAACTCGACGTACATCAACGTGGGCGCTGATGTCAGTCCCATCGAGAGAACGAAGAAAGAGGGCATGTTCCACCCGCTTATCGAAGCGGGTGCGTTAACCCACATTTGGCTCGGAGAAACGAAACCGGCTCCGGAGAGCATTGCCGCTTTCGTGGAAAAGACGTTCAGGAGCACACAGAACGCGCAGATCGCGTTCAGCCCCGAGTTCACCGCGTGCCTCGATTGCGGCAAAACGGTAAGAGGCCTTACCGGAACGTGCAAAGCGTGCGGTTCCGATCACGTTGAAGGTATCACCAGAGTCACAGGATTCTTCTCCAAGATATCGGGATGGAACAAGGGCAAGACCGGAGAGCTCCAGGACAGAATAAAAGGACAGGGATTTTAAGACCTGACGCAAACACTTTCCAAACCATATTCTTTGCTTTTGCACACATGAAAATAGCTGTGTTCTTTATGAAAAGTAACGCTGTGAATTGAAAATCCGCGGGGGTATTGCCCGTTAAGGTTAATGGTGAAAATATTATCCTTTTTATATAATGTATCCCTACGAAGGATAAAATCCGAAGTTTTATATGTGATGAGAAAGTCAAATTTTCCGATAACATGAACACGGTCACTGTGATAACGGTCGTCGGCTTTCTCATGTTCTTTTCCATAGGCACAGCGTTCATCCTCACGGCGGAAACGGAGGACACTGAGCACCTGGACGTGAACATCATCGCCAAGGCCAACATAAACGGGTCAGGCATATTCGCAACGCCTTCGCTGGAACTGAGCATGAAACCTGTACCTGCGATACCGGGGGATGAGCCTACCCCGGCAGAAATAGAAGCATGGAAGAACGCATGGAGCGGGACAGTATTCATGACCCCCGGACCCGGCTCGATACAGCATTATATGCTCAACAAATTCGTTGTTAACGATCTTGGTCTGGACTTCAATATTTACGATAACAGCAAGGCCCCCGGCGCCGTCTACTGGACGCCGGTCGCGCCGGCGGCGATGTTAACGTTCTTTAAAACCAACTCGTACGTGGACGGCGGCTTCCCGTGGGAGCCATGTTTCTCCGAGGTTCTGATAGATCTGGGATTCGAATACTCGGTGGCAACGTCCGACGAGCTGGACGAGGACCATCCGTGCTGCATGGTGGCCGCGAAGACATCATTCCTTGAGGCGAACGAAGGTGCCGTCCTGAGATTCCTGTCAGCGTACGTGGAAGCTCTGGATTGGGTGAATGACGCATTGGCAGACAAGTCCGGCTCAGATTATCAGCTGCTGGTGACGATCGCGGCAGGCTGGACAGGAAAGAGCACGGACGTCGTCTCACTGGCCTTTGAAAGTCTGGCATATATGTACGACCTGTCCTCAGGTTCAACACCGCTGGAGGATTATGCGGCCGCTCTCATACCCGATTTCGAAGAATTCAAATTGATAAACAAGCACATTGACGATCCGACCGCGTTCGCGAGCGCTTTCATCAACCACAAGTACATCGATAAGGTGATGGCTGAGAAGAGCGACGAATATCCTTCGAAAAAAGTGAAGATAAGGGTTGGCCATCTGACCGCGGACATTCATCAGATAGGGCTTGCGGTCGGCATAAAACTGAATCTTTTTGACAAGTACGGCGTTGAGGTCATAACAACTGAGTACGGCAACGGTCCCGCCGTGATGACTGCGTTCGGTCTGGGCGTAATAGACATCGGCATACTCGGTCTTCCGCCTGCCCTGTACGGCACCGCTAATTTCAGGTAGGTGGGGAAGTGTCAAAATTCAAATACGATTCGGAACGCAGGTCGCACAGGTTCGGGCGGACATTGCTTATAATGGCCGTCTCGCTTGTGACGATGATATACATATGGTGGATACTGGCGATAATTCTCAACACCCCGGTCATACCGACACCGGATCTCGTATGGGATGCTTTCCTTAACTTATTCAGGAACGGCGATCCCAATACGAACCTTAGCATGTGGGACCATATGTTCGCAAGTCTGAAACGATTCATCGGAGGTTTCATACTTGCGTTCGCTGTTGCGGTCCCTCTGGGACTTCTCATCGGATATTCCAAATTCCTGGATGAGTTCACAAAGCCGATACTCGAGATACTGAAGCCTATCGCTCCGATCGCATGGGCGCCGGTGTTCATATTCGCGACGACCGTCGCAATAGGACCGATACTCGTTGTGTTCATCGGCATATTCTTCCCGCTGCTGTACAACACCATATTCGGTGTGAAGAAGATGGACCCGAGCCTTGTGGACGCTTCCAAGACGCTCGGCGCGAGCAACGGGCAGATATTCTACAAAGTTATGCTGCCGTGCACCACGCCGTTCATAATGAACGGGATGCGCATAGGCTTCGGCATAGGGTGGATGTGCATCGTGGCAGCAGAGATGATAGCGCCGATCGGAGGCGGCATAGGGTACTTCATAAGCATGCAGGGATTAACGTTATTCAACTGGCCGAATGTGTTCGTCGGACTGGCCATAGTGTCCGTTCTCGGCTTACTGACAACGGGACTTGCTGACTACGCATACAGAATGATCGCTAAAAGGACGGGGATGGAATGAGCGAGTACATTGAGATCAATAACGTCAGAAAGGTGTTCAGACAGGACGATCGGGAAACGGTCGCAATAGACGACATATCCCTGAGCATCAAAAAGGAAGAGCTTGTTTCGGTCCTCGGACCGTCCGGATGCGGTAAAACGACCGTGCTGAGAATGATCGCCGGCCTCACCGAACCGACGACGGGTGAGATATTCGTTGACGGTAACAAGGTCACTGCGCCCGGATCGGACCGGGGGATGGTTTTCCAGGACTTCGCGTTATTTCCGTGGCGTTCCGTGAGGAAGAACATCGAGTTCGGCCTTGAGATAGCGAAGATGCCCGCGGCCGAGAGAAGGGAGCGCGTCGATAAGTACATCGACATCGTCGGCCTCACCGACTTTGCGGATGCCCGCGTTCATGAACTTTCGGGAGGCATGAAGCAGCGTGTGGGCATCGCGAGGGCGATGGTCAACAATCCCAAAGTTATCTTAATGGACGAGCCCTTCGGCGCGCTTGATGCGCAGACCAGGAACATAATGCAGGCCGGTCTTGTCCGTATCCTTGAGAAAACGGACCAGACGATCGTCTTCGTGACGCACTCGGTCGATGAGGCGATATTCTTATCGGACCGCATCGTCATACTGACGAAGCGTCCCGCGAGGATCAAAGAAATAATCGACATCCCGTGGCCGAGGCCGAGGGACCGCGCATCACCGGAGTTCACCGCTCTCAGGAAACGCATCCTGACGGAACTGGAGAAAGAGAACGTGCTTAACTGATGCGAAAGCATCAGTCTTCCCATTTTTTTATTATATTTTCACTTTTTCATTATCTTTTTCACGAAGTCGTCCATCTTTTCCTGGTACATCGGGCGCAATATCTGCTCCTTATCGGCGAACGGTACCGCAAAAGCGCCTTCGTATATAATTTTGAAATATTCGCAGAACATGATCAGCGATGTTACGGCGCCGGCGGCGACGTACTCGTCGTCGCCCATTGTCATTGCTATCGCCAGTCTCTTTCCTTCCATCTTGTTAACGTACGGGGGCTCATGCCTGCAAAGCGAATGCAGACGCTCAAGGAACGCGTTTGCTGATGACGTCAGATCCCACATGTATATCGGGCTTGCAATTATGACGAGGTCGCTTGACAGAAACTTTTCTGCCAGCGGGATAAAGTCATCTTTTATCGAGCATTCGTTCAGTCCGCTGCCGGAACGGCATGCGCCGCAGTTCATGCATCCTTTTATTTTCATGTGATAAAGGAAATGTTCCTCAACATTCGCTCCCGCAGCCCTGAGCTTCACGGCGAGCGATGATGTTAACGCTGCCGTGTTGCCGTTCTTCCTCGGCGATCCGTTGAATATCGTTACGTTCATGCTACTGTATATCGATGGGGATGAAAAAATCATCCCTCTGAAATGACCGCATTGTTATTGATCATATGCTCATTTCATTGTTCTTTCATTATGACGCTGACGAAGTCCCGTATCTTTTCCGCGGATCCGGAGGATGTCACATTCTCGATGGTGGCGAACGGTATTGTTAACGAACCGGCGAAATCCGCTTTGAAATGATCGGACAGCGCGTTCAGCGCTTTGACCGGGTCCTCCGTTGCGCGTGCGTCCCCGTCCGTTATCAGCGCGACGGCTATTCTCTTACCTTCCATTTTGCTTAACGATTCGTCATTGCCTCTGCATACGTAATACAGAACGTCTATCAGCGAGTTCAGCGGGTCCGGTAAATGTTCTAAATATATCGGACCGGCGAAGATCACGAGGTCCGTCAATAATATCTTTTTAACGAGCTCCACCGCGTTATCTCTTCCGGCGCCGTAACCGCACGTCAGACATCCTTTCACTCCCATGTGATAAAGAAAATATTCCTCAGCGTCCGATCCCTTTGATCTTATCGCATCTGCGATGACGGATGTCATCGCCGCCGTCCTGCCGTTCTTCCTGATGCTTCCGTTGAATATCATTGCGTTCATGATACCGTATCACGCTGATAATTGAAAAAAGATAGTGTTAAATGACCATCACTACCATTATCAAAAAGAATGCGCACAGCATTATGTATGATACCGCTCTCGTCACAGTATCTGTTATTTTCTCCCTCCGTTCCGGAGCAGCGTCCTTGTGCGTCCTGTCCACTATGGCGCCGACGCCGTCCCTGAACAGATAGCCTCCGTCGAACGGCACCGCAGGCAATGCGTTAGTGACCGCAAGCACAAGGTTCAGCCAGAATATCCAGAACATTGTCTGAACGACGATCCAGAATGCGCCGTCCGACATGAATGACGAATGATACCACCACTGAAGCTCCTGCGGTACCGGCGAATATCCGCTGAACGGCCTTCCGATGTATGAGAGCGCGGAATACGCCATGTCGGATATCGAATCCGCGCCGTGGAACGGGTTCTTTGCCATCTGAAGAACAGTGTCCGGCGTAGTGAAGCTGAATCCGGACAAACTGTACGTCACGCCGAGGAATGCGTTCCCGTCCCTTTCATCGAGTTTTACGGTGACCGTTTCCTCCGGTGCCGGAACGCCGCCGATATATTGTGAATATACCACCGGAACTGATGCTCCCGGTGCGACCTTTTCCTGCATTATCCTTTTGAATTCCTCTATGCTTGATACGTCGTGACCGTCCACCGATATCAGAAAAGAGTTCTTGGGTATCCCCGCTTTCTCCGCGGGGGACCCTTTGGCTATGCCGTCTATGAATACGCCCAGATATACGTTGTCGGCCTGTTTCGGACCGTCGCTCGTCATATACACTACGGAATGCGGCGCAAGCGGAGAGAGATCGTACTCCATCAGCTCATCGTACGTTATCTCATCGCTGCCTATCTTGAGCATGACCGATGAGAAACCCATTCCTGAATCGTCCGCGGGCGAATCCGCGGAAACGTTCATCACGGCCGCCCTGTCACCGACGTTTGACGACACGGAACCCATCATTCCCATAGTCATCACCAGGAATATCACTAAAGCGGCGATTATGTTCACGGCGATGCCCGCCGCGAACATGTCGCTCCTTGCCTTCCTGCTGCATTTCTGTATCTGCTCCTCGTTCGGTTCCACGAACGCGCCGAGGGGCACCACGGCGTAAAGTATCCCAACGGACTCTACGTCCATATCGTTCGCCCTGGTCTGGATGCCGTGCGCAATTTCGTGAATTGCAACGGCGACCACAAGACCTATCACACCGTAGACCAACGGCAGCATGGGATTTATCCCGGGTAACGCCAGCGCGTACTCTATCCCTATGCCTGACGAGTCCATCATCAGCGGCAGCAAAAGAAGATCGATCACGATTATGAACAGTATCACGATCATCAGGAAGAATGCCAATACCTTCGATAAAGTTCCGAACGCCTTCCAGAATCTCTTGTATCGGGCTGCCTTATCAAGAAAACGTATCCCGTGCTTTGTCTTGAACATGACGCACGGTCCGTATTTGACGATACCCCGTTCTTTCATTGCCGGACTTGATCTTACGTATAAGTAGAACGGAATGTAAATCAGCAGCAGAATGAGAAGTACGACGTATGTTATGTTCATTATGTCCACGTGGCTTGAACGGAGATATATCTGCTGATATAAAAGCGATTTATTATATCATCGTTATTGAAACGTCGGGGGGATTCATACCGAATATCACTTTCTTCGCCCATCCGAGCTTACGCTTTTTCATCTCAGCGTCTGTTCCGGGCTTGTGTGCCGGCGTGTCGAAGTCGAAGCCTATGAGCGTTATTCTCTTCGCGCCGAAATGCCTTGCCATGCAAACTGCCCTGTCGCCGTCCGTGAACCCGCCGAAGTTGCATAATATGCCGGAGGGCGATGACTGTGTGGTCATCATTATCGGCCCTTTGAGATCCTTTACGTGCTTCATTATAAGTTCGGTATTGTCGCCGTGCGCGTGCACCAGCGTCACCGTTCCGTTAAGCGAGGCTTTCTTCTGCATCCCGGCGTCGCCGTCAAGGTCGGTGACCGCTATGTCCGGTATGATATCGTTCGTAACAAGAACGTCGGTGGCGGAGCCCGCCGATATCAATGTCCTTTTTGCATCGGACGCATCATTAAGCATTGTTCTTAACGTTGTCATATCCTTTCCGGAGATGTTGCCTCCCGCAATTATGACATCCTCTGCGATCACGGATGCCAGCGACTCCTCGGAAATGATGTTCGAATTGAGCGTAAGCATCCTGAGCGATCTGGCGGACGCCTCGTCGGATGAGCGCTCTATGCCTAGATCCTTTATTATCTCCAGGTAAACGGGCTCCCATTCACTGAAGTGCATCTGACCGCTCCGCCGTGTTCTTCTGCGAATTGATGAAACGTTTGTATGATATGCGTGTCATGCCCGCCGCGGCGGCGAACATGAACCCGGCGACGAACTCGACGATCATCATGTTGCGGTCCGCCATCTTGTAGTCCATGGCCGCCGTCAGCGCGTCCAGCGCCCCCTGCAGTATGAACGCGGCGGCGAAGATCATCATCGTCCCAACCATGAATCCAAGGATTATTTTTTTATCCTCCAGATAACGTTCGAGGAACTTGCCGAAATCGTTGCATATGTACGCGAACGCCAGCACCCACAATGAGTTGGAGATGAATATCAGGATGCGGTATCCGTTGGGTATGTCCACCGGGGAGCGTGCGGCGCTCAGACCGATGATCACGCCTATGAACAGCAATGCGAGGGCCACTATCGTGAATATCACCGTCGGATCGCCCGATCTGACGTTGTCCAGTGTGTGCTTCACGTAGTTCACTATCCACTCGCCCACTCTGTACGCATACAGGAACAGTATCAGACCGATCGTGAACCCGACGAATATCCCCGTAGAATTGTATATGTAAGATAAACTTCCCGTGTCGCGGAAGTTCATTATCGGCGGGAGCATCAGCACCAGGGTTATGGCCATCAGTATTATGCCTATCGGGGCCAGCAGCCTCTTCCTTTTGTCGTTGTCGCGGAGTATCCTTGTCAGTACGTAGAACGCTCCCTCGAGACCGGGCGCCTGCTTAACATACACCTTCTTTACCGAATCGACCTTCACACGCGATGTTATTATCGGATAAACGTATTCGTCCTCCGCGCCGTCGCTCACAAGGATGGCACGCTCCGGCGCGACCTCGTTTATTACGGCCTCCAGCTCGTCAACGATCCGAAGATCGGATCTGTGGCCTACTTTCGTATCGCCGCATATCAGCGCCACCTCGACATCCCTGTTCTCCGCTTTCATATCGTTGTATATCTTTATCGCGGCGTACGCTGTGTTCACGTCCGAATCCTCGGGGTCGGCGGCACCCAGGGCGGCGGCCGCGAGCGATACCGCCTCCAAGCCTACCGCGGGCGTCTCAACGCCTGCCTTCACACCGAAATCATCGTCCCTGTCGACGATGAGTATGAGCGTCCTTTTCATTGATTTGGTTATATTTTGTGTTTATTAAACCTTTGCGCGTGCCCGGAGGCGCAGAACGGGCGGTCATACGGAAAGCGTTCGTAAACATTATTATGCGGTATCGTGTTCCCGTCTGTCATGCAGATCAGATGGCATGGACATTCGTGCTTCGAGATCACCGGTACGCTTACCATCGTGACGGACCCGCATGACGGAAGGTCTTTGGGAATAATGCCGCCGTCCGCGTCCGCCGACATTGTTCTGATAAGTCACGACCATTTCGATCACAATTCCTTCAAAACGATACGGGGCTCGCATAAGGATGTATTTGCTTTCGTGGGCGAGTTCGAGTTCGGCGGGTCCAGGTTCGTCGGCCTGGGAACGGATCACGACGAGGCGGGCGGTTCGAAACGCGGTAAGAACGTGATGTACCTTATGGAGGCGGACGGCATCACGATATGCCACTGCGGCGACCTCGGCAACATACCGGATGACGACGTCGTTGAAAAAATAAAAGGCGTCGACATTCTCATGGTGCCTGTCGGCGGCGTGTACACGATGGAGAACCGCAGCGTTGTGAAGTTCATCGATATGGTGGGGCCGCGCGTCATCGTCCCGATGCACTATAGGGTCGGCGGTCTTTCCATACCGCTTAACACCATTGATACTTTCATCGATTCTGTGAATTACGAAGCGGAGCACGTGGGCAACGAGATAGACCTCTCGCCCGATGAGCTGCCCTCGGAAACGACGATATGGGTGTTCAGCCGTTAAAAAAGGTTCAGCGCGTCCTCGAGCCTTCCCATCTCTATCGGCGTTGTTATATCGCCTACGGCGGCGCCTTTGCTGTTCGCCAGAAGGCACGGGCCCAAAAGCTTTGAGCCGTGGTTGAGCGTTGTTCTCTTCGCTTCCGCGTTCAGTGTGCTTTCGATGAGTTCCAATTCCTCATCGGATGTTCCGGGATGGCATATGACGCCTTTGTTCGTGGCCTTGCACGCTGAACCTACGGTGTCAATGCCGGCGATGAACGATCTTACGCATCTGATGCCCAGCGCCTTTTCCAGAAGTTCGAAATTCACGTCGTCCATCTTTGGATTAACGATGGCGCCGAAATCGTTCATCAGTATGTTGTTGCCCGCCGCGTTGTACCTGCTGCCGAGAACGTGAACGGATATCTTTGATGATATCGCTTCGATCTCCGCCTCCTCCGCCAGTCCTGACACCACGGCACAGCCGGAGTTCATCGCAACCAGGGAACCGACGGTGAACGATCCGGCGACCGTCGTTAACACCGAGGTGACGCCGAGCGCCCCCTCCACGTCGTTCACATAATCGGGGGAGGCGTCCGGCGATATTATCGCGATGTTCTCGTTCGCCGCCGAGTACACGCCGACGTTAGGATTACCGCCGTAACGCACCAACCTTATCATTTTTTCACTCTTTCGCGGGAGAGCTTTCCGGTAAAGATACTTCAACAAGACCGTCATCGAACTTGACCGCCTTGACGGATATCCTTGACGGCGGATTCTGAATTCCGCGCTCCCATATCTTTTCGTTCAGCGCCTTGTCTATCCATACTTTGTCCTCGGGGACCTTCATGTGCCTCATGATGTTCTCCCTGATCTCTTTGATAGCTCTCTTGGCCCTTTTTGTGCGGGGTGCCATCTTCGTTGCCCTCAGCGGAATGTTAATGATCCTCTCTGTCTCATCCATTCGAATCACTCCTTAAGCCTTGTCATGCGCCATGATCTCCTCTTCGGATGGCGCAGGAAGTTCCTGTTCGTTCTCATCATTACCCAAGCCGGTACTCTGCGGTTCTGTTTCGTGGCCTTGTTAAGCCTGCCTTTCATTGCCGGTGCTTTGTTAGTTGTCATTTGAATCATCTCCTCTCAATGGTGATCTCCCTGCGCTGCGGGGCGACCCTCATAAGGATGTCCCTCAGCATGGTATCGGTGATCATTCCCGCAAGCCTGCCAGACTGTGCCAGCTGTATCAGCTGAACTTCGACCATATTGGCCATCTCCGGGTTGGCTACCCTTACGTTAGATAGCCTGTCCCTTGCCTCCGGCGTCAGTATCTGTCTGAGCATCGCCTGCTTCTGGATCTCCATCTGTTTTGCACGCTCTTTGGCCTCAGCCTGCTGCTGACCGCCCTGCTGCATCTCCGCGAGCCTTCTTTGTCTAAGAGCTTCCAATTCAGAATCGTCCATGCTTAAGGCCTCCTTCAGGCGTTCATCTCGTCAAATACCTCTTTGGCGGTATTGTCCAAAAGCGACATGCCGCTCGGGCTTATCGAACGTCCTTCCTTGCCTTTGCTTATCAGGAACCCTGCGTTCTCAAGCTGCATCATGCACTTTCTGGCGATGTTGCGGCTTCCTTTCACTGCTCTGTTCGGTTTTGCGCCCATGTCCGCATACCCGCCGTACTCGGCGGCCAACCTTGAAGAGCCCATCGGACCTTTCACGTAGATCTTTCTCAATATCGATGCGGCCCTCGTGAACCACCAGTCCTCCTGGCCGGGGGCCTTCTCCGTGTGCCTGCCGGTCTTCGCATACTCCGCCCATTCGGGAGGAACGATAGAGGAGTTCTGTTTTAACTTCTCGGCCGTCCTGAGTATGAGTCTCTCGGCAGGAACATCATAGACTGTTACCATTTGATTACCTCTTTTCAACGCACATACGTGCGAAGCGACGGAGGCTGACATTCTGTAATTTGTATATAAGCATTGCTCACATAAATAGTTAATAAAACAATTCCGGCGTTACCGAAGGTCCCGCGCGGCCTGTGCGCGCAACGCGCACCACGGTATTCGCACGAATGCGAACATAGTTCCGTGAATGCTCTGATAGCGATGAAATATATCAAACCTTCTGTAAGATCGAACCTTTTGTGCCGATGCCGTATGTGTGCACGGACCGACCAGAAGGTTAATTATCCTTTTCGCGTTGAGAGTCGTGTGAGATATGTAGTTGCGATAACAGGCGCATCGGGAATTGCGTACGGCGTGAAGATACTGAAAGAGCTTCCCGGCGAAAGGATGCTTGTTATATCCGATATGGCAAAAAAGATCATTCCGGGAGAGACGGACCTTTCGGTAAAGGACATTGAGAGGACGGCCGATGCCGTTTTTGACGATCATGATCTTTTTGCGCCGATATCATCCGGAAGTTATGATTTCGACGCGATGATCGTCGCTCCCTGCAGTTCCTCTACGCTTGCCAAGATCGCGTCGGGTCTTGCCGATACGCTTATCACAAGGGCGGCCGCCGTCGCCCTGAAAGAATCGAGGAAATTGATACTTGTGACACGCGAAACGCCGAAGAGCGCCATAATGCTTGAGAATGAATTAAAACTGGCAAGGTGCGGTGTCACGATATTGGACGCGAACCCGGGATTCTATTCACAGCCGAAAACAATTGATGATATCGTCGCATTCATCGCAGGGCGCTGTCTGGATCAATTGAAGATCGAGCATTCACTGTATCGGAAATGGCATTAACACCGAGCATCTGGATATATTGTATTGAAAATATATTAACAGGCTAAAAGAAACTAAATATAGGAATCATAATGCGGAGAATGCCGGGAATCGGGAAGCTCCGGATACGCCGTGGCCTCCTAGCTATCGGCAGTATCCGGAACCGTACCCGGAGGGGGTGATGTATATACACAACCGAACCGGTACGCGCCGGATACGGATTGTCATTGTCCTTCGGGACATCATGATCGTTATCGATCTTGACGATCCGTAAACAACAACGGATGACCCACGTTACGGGTCCGGCCCTTCGGTCGTTTTACCACACCTGAGAGTAAGAGCATTTGCGAATATTTAAAATAAACTGCCCTTTGTTCTCTGCACTGAACGCTCACTCAAGATATATCGCAGGCCTTCCCGGCAGCGCGGCCTTTGATCTTCCTTTAGGATCGTACAGACCCTCGTCGTCCGCGGAGATGACGGTGACATTCACTCCCGTTTCCGATGATATGAAACGGGCCGCCGAGGACAGATGTTCGGTCTCGTCAAGCTGCAGAAGCGCGTACCTCCAGTCATTGGACGTTCTTGACATCTCCGTGGCGAACTTCTTGGCAAGTTCCGGCACCGTTTTCCCGTGCTTCCTTAACGATTCGTCGGCCATGCACATCTTCGTGAGAGTCGGAATATCGAGTTTGCCGGATGACGAGAGGTCCAGCGCCGTTCTCATCACTTTTTTCTTCCATTCCGGCGACGTGTATATGAATGCGCGCTCCGCTTTGATCTCCGTCACCTTGATGATCTGCGCCATATCTGCGATCACATCACGTATCAGCGTCTCGCCGAACTCTGCGCCCGCGTTGCCTTCCGGTATGTCGGGATATTGGTATTCCGAGACGAGACCTTCAAAATTACAGATGCTCCACAGTTCTTCCGAAACATGCGGCGTTATCGGCGACATCGCTGATATCCACATCTTCAGCGCATTTCTTATCACCGCGGAATTACAACCGCCTCTGCGCACATACCATTTCATGTCGTTGAACATCTCGAAGTACGTTTCAGATGCCATTGCCCTTATGTCCAGTTTTTTCATGCCCTCGTGTATCGCCGCGATATGTGTCCCAAAACGCGATAACAGCCAAGTGTCCACTTCCGTTTCGGTTTCACCTTCAGTGAATGAATTCAGTTCCTCGGTCATGGTTATTATGCGGTCCAGGCGCTGACGGTATGACATCACGATATCCTCATCCCATTCAACGTCCGCGTACGGCGACGCAACGTGCGCATAATACAATCTTAACGAATCGACGCCGAATCTCTCGGCGGCGCCGGGTATCGGCTGGGCGCCGCCCTTCGACTTTGATATTTTGCTCTTCTTCCCGGTTATGTACCAGTTGACCATTATCCCGCGCGGTAATTTTTCGGAAGGAAGGATCGCAGCGTGGTTGAAAAGGAACGTAGGGAAGTGAACGGTCATATGGTCCTTGCCGCCGACGTTCAGATCGAGCGGATACCAATAATCAACGTCCTTCCTTATCTTTTCCAGAAGCTCCTTTGATATTCCCGTTATTTTGGATACATTCTCTGCGTCATCTTTTCCCAGTACCACGTGATCGAAGAACGGTTCCGTCATCTGCTCCGGTAATATCTCTTTGCGGTTGGCGTACATCGATATTATGTAATATATCGGGTACAGCGTCGAATCCGATATCGCTTCTATGGTCCATCTCTCATCGTAAGGGAACTTCGTTCCCAGCCAGTTGCCCTGTCTTACGCACGCTCTCTCGCGGAACCAGTTGAGAACGGTGTGAACATTGTTCTGATATTCCGCGGGTATGATATCCATCGTCCTGCAGTGGCCGCTCGTTCTTTTTGTTAATTCTTCGTCCGCGTAGTTGATGAACCACTGGTCGTCAACGCGTTTTATCATTACGGGGCTGCCGCATCTGCATATGACCTCCTCGCTCAGGTCGTGGAACGATTCCGCTTCACCGGATGCGATCATTTCCTCTTTCATCCTGTCTTTGGCATCTTCAACGCGAAGGCCGGCGAACTTTCCGCAGACGGCCTTCATCTTTCCCGTATGATATCCGTCCTTGTAAACTTGTTTTTTGGCGTCCAGTAACTTCGGATCTCCCGATCTTTTGATGCCCATCGAATCTATGATGTCCTTGGCGGGAAAGTCCCCGTAGCCGTCCATTGAGATTATTGATATCGGTACCGCCGAGTCTATCTGTTCTTTTGTCAATCCGTATTCGGATATCATTTTAGGATCGTTCTTCACCTCTTCCAATGATATCCAATCATCCGGCGCGTCCGAGGGAACGGAAGTGACAAGTCCCGTTCCGACGTTCGGATCGCAGAATTTTGCCGGGAACACCGGAACGGGACGGCGGATCATCGGCGCTTCGCACATCCATCCCACCATATCTTTACCGTTTATCGTGCCGATGATCTCGCAGCCGTCCTTCTGGTATGACAATTTCTTGGCTGCCGCAGGCGACACGATCCACGTTTCATCGCCTTTCCTCATTTTTACGTACTCTACATCAGGATTCACCCAGAAGTTCACCTGACCGTATACCGTCTCGGGTCTGAGCGTCGCGGCCACCAGGAACACGTCGTTGCATCTGAACTTCAGTAACGTGTACTCCTGCGTCTCCGCGTTGCCGCCTTTCGATATGTCGCTTTCCGAGGCGTCCACCGCGACGGGCCCGCATTCAGTGCACGCGGGCATGAAGTACGGCTTCTGAATAAGCAGTTTCGCATCGTTCAGCTTCATGAACTGCCACTGCATGAACTTAGCGTAATCCTGATAGAGCGTACATGTGAATCTCCTCCAGTCCGACAGGAAACCGAACCTTTTCCAATAGTCGTTAACATAAACATCATTGAAGAACCATACCAGCGATAACGGATCCATCAGTTCTTCCAGCTTATCGTCCGGGCATCCGTTGCGTTTCAGATAGTCTATCATATCCTTGTCGTTCCTGGCTATCCTGTTCGCCAATGTCACGGCGCCGTTGCCCGTGGCATGCGTCCCCACCGGGAACATTACGTTGTGACCGGTCATTCGTTTGTAACGCCCTATGACATCGCAGTACGTGTATCCTCTCATATGTCCGACGTGCAGGTACCCCGATACCCCGGGATATGCGAAAACGATCATGAACTTCTTCTTGTCGCTCCTCTCGGAGCGGTCCAGTCCTTCCTCGGACCACCTCCGCTGCCACTTCTCTTCCATCTCTTTGTAACTGGACGCCATTTATCGTGCCCTTCCGGTATTTGTCGGGATATGCGTCTGTATTATATATTTATTGAACATTATATACGTATAATAAGAGAGGGACCGTATGACACGCTTGTCATGCGTTCTCTTTGCGACGGTCGGACAAAACACACACAAAGTCCGACATATTTATATACCACATAATGTATAGTACTTTTGAGAGCGAGGATGGGCGCTCTAAGAACGTCTGAAAAAGGTGACAACTATGGATGACGAGAGGATAACGCTCCGGATGGGACCAAGTGACGTCCAGCTAATGGACGATTACTTGGAGGAGCATCCCGATCTCGGGACCAGATCGCAATTCATAAGGATAGCCTTGAGGAGGTACATCAAAGGGAATGCACAAAATACCTCGTCAGACGAGGAAGGCGGGATCTTCGTCCGCCTTAACCCGGTGCATCTTAATCAGCTCCGCCTCCTGAAGCAGAACGGGAAATGCTTCAGCGAGGAGGAGTTCATAAGAAAGTGCGTCATGGACATCATCGTCCCGCCGCTGAAAGCGGACGAGATCGAGGATAACCACAAGATGGCGCAAGAGATTAAACCGTGATCGAAGAAAAAAAGGGATGGGATGTACGGATCTGCGGGGCTCGGCCCCGCCCTTCCGTGAAAAAAAGAGAGGGATGGAAATGGAAACGGATATGCATACTGCAGGGACTGTGCCGGCGATCGGGCCGCGCATAGCGGTCGTTGGCATCGGCGGGGCCGGATGCAATATAATAAACGACGTACACTGGGCAGACGGGTCCATGGACACCGTCGCCATCAATACTGATAAACATTCGCTCAGGCAAACGAACGCGGACAGGAAGGTCTGCCTGTGCAGGGACGTCACCAAAGGCGAAGGCGCCAAGGGTGACATACTCCTCGGAGAGAGATGCGGCAAGGCGCATGCGGACGAGATCAGGGAAGCTCTCGCCGGTCATGACACGGTCTTCATAATCGCTGGCATGGGCGGCGGTACCGGAACGGGCGTGGCCCCTGTGGTCGCTGCTGTGGCGCACTCGCTCAATATGATAACTTTCGTAATAGCGGTCAAGCCGTTCTCGTTCGAGGCGCAGAGAATGAAAGCTGCGAAGGAGGGCATATCAAGAATATCGGCGATATGCCCGATGACCGTGGTCATCGACAACGACAGGATCGCTGCCAACATGCCTGATATGACCATGGAAGACGCGTTCAGAACGGTCAATAACAGCGTGGTCAGATTCATCATCGAACAGAAGAAGAAGCTCGCCGATGCGATGGCGGACCAGCTGCTCAGCATAGACGCGATGATAGAGGAAGGCGGCGAGCCGCATTCGCTGTCAGCGTTCGCTGATATCACGGCATCATAGATAACGATGATTTCTCCCCC
>WRNI01000009.1 GCA_009776695.1 Methanomassiliicoccaceae archaeon | reverse complement strand
GGCCGTAACGGCAGACGAACTGAGAGCCTTGCTCTCAAAGGACGGCCGTCCGACGGCATACATAGGATTCGAGCCTTCGGGCCTTGTGCACCTCGGATGGGCGCTGGTCGCGTCGAAGATACGCGACCTCATCGACGCGGACATGGACGTAACGGTCCTTTGGGCGGACTGGCACGCATACATTAACGATAAACTGGGCGGCGACATCGACAACATAAGGATATGCGCCAAATACATGGAGGACTGTTTCGAGGCGCTCGGTGTTCCAAGGGAACGTATCAGTTACGTGTACGCAAGCGATATGCTGAACGGAATAGAATACTGGGAGAAGGCGATCAAGATCGCAAAGGCAACATCTCTCTCAAGAGTTAAGCGGGCGATGACCATCATGGGACGTTCAGAAGATGAAGCGGAAGTGGATTCATCAAAGATGTTCTACCCGATACTTCAGGCGACCGACATATTCTGCCTTGACGTGGATGTCGCATACGCGGGCATGGACCAGAGAAGGGCGCACATGCTCGCCCGCGACGCCGCCGAAAAGCTGGGATGGAAGAAGCCGATAGCGCTGCACACACCGCTTCTGCCCGGCCTGAAGGGCGGCGACCGCATGGACCCCGCCGCGTCAAAGATGTCAAAGAGCGACCCGGACAGCGGCGTGAACCTTCACGACAGCGACGACGACATACGAAGAAAGATGAACAAGGCGTTCTGCCCCCCGGAAAGAGCTGAGGAAACAACGAACCCGGTGCTCATGATATGCAGACACGTCATAATGCCGCGCACCGGGGCGATGAGCATCAACCGTCCCGAGAAATTCGGGGGACCTATGTCATTCAGTTCATACGATGACGTCGCGGAATCGTATTTTTCGGGAAAGCTTCATCCGATGGACCTGAAGAAAGGTGTCGCCGAGGCACTGATAAGCGTGCTGGGACCGATACGGTCATTCTTCTCATCAAAGCCTGAGGATCTCGATGCGATGAAAGGCGTTCTGAAGAAGTTAGGCAGGCTCTGAGCCGTCATTTCTCATATTGCGGAATTCAGCCATCGTCCGCTGCATGCATATGTGCAGCATCGCCTCCACGTCGCCTGTTCCCGACAACCCGGCTGCGCCGCCGTGGCCGCCGCCGTCGCTCGCGGTCTCGCTGCCGATGCCCTTCATGATCTCGCCCAAATGTATGCCCCGTCTCACCATATCTTGGCCGGCACGCGCGCTCAGCCTGAACGTGTCATCACGCTGCGAGCCTACGAAAACAACGTCCGCGCCCGCGTTCAGCAGCGCTTTGCAAACGGACGCCTCATAGCTTCCGCCGTACGACGTTGCGACGATCATGTCGCCGATGCGTTCGAATTTGGAACGTTCCATTCCTTTCATGACGGCGACGCGCTCGCTCATTCCCACCTCCGAGCGCGGAAAGTCCATCGCCTCGTCCATTCCTATGCCCGTTTCGTCCATGATATCGGCGAACGTCCTGAGCATCTGTGCGTTCGCGAATGAGAAATGACCGCCGTCGGTGAGCATGCCGCAGAGCAATGCCATTCCTGTATCGCGGTCAACCGCGATACCCGATGCGCGGATGATATCATAGACCAGTTCGCAGCACGATACTTTGCTCTCATCGCAAATAAAATTCATATTGTCCCATTTGCCGGTCGGCCGGTGGTGATCTATTATGACACTGTCCTTCGGTATCTCGGCGCAGCCGGGTTTGAACTGTTCCGGGGACGACGTATCGGTAACGACAACGAGTTCGTATTCCGTGATATCGCATTCATCGAGTATCTCGACGCCCAGCTTGTCCATCACCATCTTCGCGACCCTGTCCACACCTCCGGGCGCGTATATTCGTGCCGGCGGAAAGCACACGGCGATCGCATAGGCGGAGCCCACGGCGTCCATATCGGCGTTCCCGTGCACCAATATCACTTTATTCTTGTTCCTCAGCAGATCGCCGGTCCGTTCCAACATGATACCGCCATCGGTATGATGTATTTTGTTGTTTCTGCGGACGAAAGCATATAACGGCGTCAGTCACGCGCTCTCGAGAATATCGAGAATATACTCTTCTTACCTTTCTTTCTGACAAGACCGGTAAGCAATATGTCCGATCTGTATATTCTGACGGTGATGTATATCGTGACCATCGAGAACAATAACAGATAACCGAGGCCGGCCCATATCATCAGTGTGTTACCTAACATGATGTTATTCATGATCATCATCGGGTGCGTGAACGGTATCGCAAAGAGTATGACCTGGAACACCGCCGGCAATGTGCTGAAATCGGTGAACATCGTCACGAACATAGGGATCATCGCAAGCACGCTTATCGGCAGCGTCAGCGTTTGGGCGGCCTTGTAGTTCTTCACGAATGCGCCCAATATCATACAGATCCCCAACGCGGAAAGTATCGCCAGGAATATCACAACGGCGACGATGCCCCAGTCCGTTATCGATAACGTAAGACCAAGGCTGCTGAGTGATAACGATCCCGATGACATGCTGTTCGTGTAAAAGTACATCCCGACGAGATATACGATACCGAAGATAAGGCCGGCGATCGCAGATCCGATGAGCTTGCCGCTGACTATCGTTGTTCTTTTAACGGGAAGCGTAAGTAACGTTTCCAATGTTTTATTCTCCTTCTCGTTGCCCATAGACGATATTATCATGCCTCCGATCATCGTAATTATGATCATGATAAGAATCGGCATGAGTATCGACTGCGATTGTAACGCGCTCGATATGTCGGAAGGCGTCGTTTTTTCGTATATCTTTCCGTTGAACATCGTGAAGTTGTTCGAATGTACCGGGAACAGCTTTTCCTCGCCGCCCACTATGCCCGCTGCCGTTTCCGTGTTGATGCCTGATATCAGACTGTCCACGATGTACGTCGAGACCGCTCCGAACGCTCCCGTCCTCACTTCGCCCCAGTAGACGTTTATGATACCCTGACCACCAGCGGCTATGTCATTCGAATAATCGGCGTCAAACGCCAGCACGATGTACACGCCGCGCTCGTCCATCTCCTTCAATATGGAATCAACGTCGTCAAAGTCGGAGCTGAACCCGATTATGCGGTCGCTTGAGCTTCCGTAAATTCCCTGCATGTAATCGTAGGCGACGTCGTAATAGTCGCTGCTGCCGTCGTCATCGCCGTTTATCACACCTATCGTCGGCAGCTCTTCCAGTTTTTCCGTTTCCGAACCTATCATTCCGCCCATGGACGCGAACACCACGGCGACGACGATTATCGAAATGACGGACGCGGGCGTGAGCAATTCTTTCAGTTCCTTGCGTATAAGATTCCAGAGGTGATTCATCTTTTCACCGCCGCTCTGATGAATACTTCTTCCACCGTATCGACACCGAACCTTTCCTTGAGTTCCGACGGTGTCCCTTCCAATATCATTTTACCGTTGTCGATCATCGCTATGCGGTCGCATAACTGATCGACTTCGAACATATTGTGCGACGATAAGAGCACAGAAACGCCGTCCTTTGCTATATTACGGACAACGTCCCTTATCTCGAATGCGTTCATTACGTCGAGTCCCGATGTTATCTCATCGAGTATCGCAAGTTTGGGACCGGGCATTATCGCCCTCGCGATGAGAAGACGGCGCATCATCCCTTTGCTGTATGTCGACACCTTGGAATCGATCCTTTCGCCGAGGTTCGCTATGCCTATGCCTTTGGCGACCATCTTTTCCGTGTCGCTGCCGCCGGTGAAGAATCCGGCCATGAAATTAAGATAAGAACGGCCGGTCAGATCTTTGTACGCGCCGGCGTCCTCAGGTAAATAACTTATACATTTCCTTATTCCGTCGGCGTCGGTGCGCATATCATTCCCGCACACCGAGACGGAACCGGACGTCATCGTCAGAAGCGTGGAGATTATACGAAGCGTCGTTGTCTTTCCTGCCCCGTTGGGACCGATAAGGCCGAATATCTCTCCTTCTTTCACAGAAAAGCTTACGTTGTCCACCGCCAAATGGTCGCCGTATCTTTTGCTCAGGTCCCTGACAACAAGCGCGTCCGCCATTTTTATCGTACATCATTAAAGGACGCAGGATAAAAAACATTGTCATTGATCACGAGACATCAGAACTGTTATAATCATCGGCGGCCGTCTTGGTAAAGGAATTGGCAGGACTTCTATGTCAGGATTCAAAGAGTATTGGGCGCGGCAGTTCGGAAGGCCGGAAGGGTTCGGAGGAAGGATCGCCGCGTTCCTCATGAACAGGATGAACCGTGAGATGTATGCGGCCGTTGAGGAACATGTTCCGAAGGGCGGAACATGCCTTGAGATAGGTTTCGGGAACGGTGTGCTTCTGAAACATCTTTTAAAAAGTTCGGAAGCGGTCTTTTACGGTGTCGAGATATCTTCCGGCATGATGACGGCGGCGGCCAAACGAAACAATAAAGCGATATCCGAAGGCCGTCTTACATTATCGGAAGGATCGGCGGACGCGATACCCTTTGAGCAGGAATTCGATATTGTTTACACCGTCAACACAATCTATTTCTGGCCGGACCTTAACGCAGGACTGAAGGAGATATTTTCGAATCTCAGGCCGGGCGGCATATTTCTGAACGTAGCTTATACAAAGGAATGGCTTGACAGATCAAGCTACACCGAATACGGGTTCAGGAAATATACGCCGGCCGAATTGATAGCGGCGGCGGAGGAGAACGGGTTCTCGGCCGAAGAGATAAAGATAAGGGACGGCAGATCGTACGCCGTCAAAGCGATAAAGCGATGACGGGTCGCCGGTCATCGTCATAAGCGGCCGTATCTTTTCATGGCGTCGTTCGGAGTGATAACACGCCCGTCCAGGTACGGGAAGTCCTTTACGTTCTCAGTGACGATTACGGTAGGCGCTATGGGCGCATGCGCAGCAACCATGCAATCATTCCAGTCTATTTTGTTACATGTCCTGCATCTTTCTATCGTACGCCGGGTCATGAATTCTGATGCATATTCTGCCTGATGTTTGCCGAACGGCTGTATGGATATTCCTGCGTGCCTCAGTATGCTGCTTACTTCTTCAACGGACATGTTCTTTGTTCCGACCATGTAAATGCAATATTCCATGTACGTGACGGATGAGATCGATTTGGCCGGATTATACGTTCTCAGCCACTTTAAAAAATCCTTGCTGAGCGCGCATGTGTCCATCAGAAGAGGCGGTCTGTGATCGGACATACGCTTTACCGACCCTTTCCGTGCAGGAACTCATACATGTCGTCCATGTCATCAGGATATGCTTCAAGCAGTTTCTCGAACTCATCCGTATCTTTTTTCCATTTCTCCAGCAGTCTGTCCGCCGTAGGGTTCGGAGGGCATCCGTTGTAAAATTCATGGACATTGTTCTGCAGACCGCGTTCATACATCTCCGTTTCCCAGGGTATCGCCTCTTCCCAGATATCCAGCGTGGACCTTGGCACATTTTCACGGCATTTGGGATGAAGTCTCAGATGGTAACAGAAAAAGAACCAGAAGTCCTCAGCCATTTCGAATAACTCACGGACAGTTGCCCCTCTTCCGGCGGATATGCCGAATACCTCTTCAAAATCCTTTTTGATGTCCCCGATGTCGGAGAATTCCTTGGGAAACACATCCATCGCATTCTTGAACAGCGGCATAACAACAGAATTAACGTAATTATCTGGAGGAACCTTGTTCTTTACTATTTTCAGGCTTTCCCTCATCTTTCTGTATTCATTCTGAAATTTGAACGGGGCCTTCTCATAGACCTTGTCTATCGCCATCTCCGCTCCCTCCGGGCCGGAATACTTATCAATGAATCTGCCGGAGAATTCTTTGATCCTCAGAACGACCGGATCATCGACACGGTATCTTGGGCTTTTTCCTTTCCAGAGGACCGTCGTGTATCGCGGATCATCATGATCCCAATAGAGATAGGGCATGTGATATCTCACGACCTCATCGCCCCACCTGTACCAGCAATGCGGCAAACGAAGGTCTATCTTGTCCTTCTTCAATTCAGAATTGAGCAGCGTCATGAATTTATTGTACACAATGCCGCTCGGATCGTCACGGTTCTTTGACCGGTATTCATCAAGGAATATGAACGATGCGATCTTCACATGGTCAGGAACTTCTTGTTCTGTTCTCAGCACGATCCCTCCTCCGGCGGCATTACGGCGGTCTGTCACGAGATATTATAACGATACTTATTTAGTTTCCGCCCACGCGCGGCAACCGGCATTCAATGCGCGGCCGTCAGGCCGGCGACGGCGATCGTCCCGCGTCATCGGCTCAGTGCGCATGACCGCCCATCATCACCGACAGGGCGGCTATCGTGATCAATCCGATCACGACAAGCGTGAACGCGATGTGGCCGTCACGGCGCTCATGGAACGCCTCCGGCAGTAAAGCATAAACGCCGACGTACATGAACGTCCCCGCGGCGACGGCCAGCGGTATGAATATCTCCACGCCGTCGATCGCGTCCATCACCGGCATGGAGAGGAACGCGGCCGCCGGCGTGATAAGCGCGAACAGTATCAGATAAACGAGAACGCTCTTTTTCGGAATGTCCGTGAGCTTGAACGTGGACGACAGCGCAAAGAGCTCGACGAACTTGTGCAGCGATATGCCGGCGAGGGCCATAAGCCCTATATCATCGCCGGCGCTCAGCGCAACGCTGAGCACGATACCGTCCACCGCCGCGTGTATCGCAAGCCCGACGAACGCGGAGAGCGTCGTCAGCTCGTGCCCGTGCTCCCTGTCAGTGCACTCCTCGCATGCGCATGTGCTCATATGCATCTTCTTCAGCATCACGTCGATGAACAGCACCGCAAGGAACCCGCCGACCATCCACGGGACGGCGTCCATCGCATCCGGGGATTCCTCGAACGCTTCCGGAAGAAGCATGAAAAATAATATGCCGAGAAAGATCCCGGCAGAGAGGGCCACCATAAGATGTATCCTTCTCGAGTCCATCTTCCTCATCTGAGGAACGGACGCGCCGGCCAGCGACATTATCATTATGACAAGCGCGAACACCAGCAGGACGATGTACGGGTCCGTATCCTCGAACATTGTCCGAGGGAGCGGCAATCATTATTAAATGTTTGCCGTACTGTTATTAACTTATATATTCAAACGGATATATTTCTTAATAAGGTGATAAAAATGACAGTGATAAGCGTGTCCCTGCCCGATGAGAGCATCGAATCCCTTGAAAAATTACGGGAAAGCCTCGGGCTTTCCGGGAGAAGCGAAGCCGTACGCGCATCAATAAAGATGGCCGGATCGGAAATGAAGGACATGGAAAGAATGGACGGCGACGTCGAAGGCGTTCTCATCGTTGTGCACAGTACTCACGACGATCAGTGGATAGGGATGCTTCAGCATAAGTACGAGAGAACGATAAGAACGCAGCTGCATTCGCATCTGCAGAACAGGAAATGTCTCGAAGTGATGATATTATCAAGCGATTCCGATACGCTGGAAAGGATGATGAAAGAGATATACGGAATAGGCAAGGCAGATTACGTTAAGTTCGTGAGAGGCCGGTAAGCTTTGCGCTCACACCGTCCGCGTCCGCCATGCCGTCAGAACGGCGCTGCCGCGGGATCACTGCGGCATAGCTTTGTTTATCGTTTCCTGAAGGTTCTGGAACTTTTCACGCAGGCTCTTTTCCTGACGGTCCAGCGCCTTGATTCGTACTTCCAGCGTCTCCGTCGTCTCGTCGAGCTCGTTCGCGACCGAATCTTTACTTTCCGCTTTTATCAGAAGCGAGCCGACGTTCTTGTAGACGTCACCGGTCGACTTCGATAATTCTTCCTTCGTCCTTTCGATCTCGCGTTTCTGCATCTCCATCTGCATCTTCTGCGTCGATACCGCCTGCAGCTGCTGCTGCACCTGCTGGAACTGGGTGATCTGGTTCTGTAACTGGGGGCTTATGTTGTTCATGGTCATCACATCTTTCCTATGTCTTCCGTTATCCTTATCCATCCTAGGTATGAGTTCAGTGCCGCTCTCATCGCCGAGGCGTCCTGCGCGATCACTCTGACGGTCACAGTATCCCCGTAGCAGGAGATATTGGTTTCCGTCCTCGGCAGCTCGCGCCCGGTCTCAGGCAACAGGGATGATAATATCACGTCCGCATTCCCTGTCACGGTAAGCACTGCGCTCATCATGGTATCAGTCCGATCTCAGGACTTTCTTCACGTTCGGCCTCTCCTTGTAGAAGATCTTCGATCCGCACTTCTCGCACTGAAGTCCGAGCGCGCTGACATTCCGGATCGGTTCGTTGCACTTTCCGCATCTGTACATCGGTTCTCACGCTCACTCGGACACTTGTGATATTGTTTTTCTTGCAACGGGCGTGTACGCGGACGCGGCGAACTTTGCGCTGCAGTGCCTGCACAGCCATATGCCTGAACTTTCTCTTTTCACGGAGGCGTGGTGGCATACCGGGCACTCGTGACGGATCTTCTGATTCTGCTCGATGTTCTTCACCCTGTTGCGGATGACCACACCATATCTCGCCCCGAACCTTCCGGAGCTTCCTGCCTTTGCCGTTCTCTTGGTCATTTTTATCACCCGATGATCTTCCTTATCATTTTCCCTTTCTCGGCGGACATGTCGAGGCACTGCGTCAGTTCGTCAAGCGTTATTGAACCTTTGCCGCCCTTCTGCATTGCCCTGTAGTTGCCGTCATCGTCCGTCGTTACGGTAAGACGAGCGGAAGATATCTGCTCCTCGTCGAAATTTGGGTCAAGTATTAAAGTATTTCCTATCTTCGCCGCCGTTACTGAAACGGGTATGCACGTTGTCGGTAACGGTGCGTTATCACCTTTGCCGTACTGCTCCGCCGGTATTACCGCAGACCTCAGCGCTGAGACCGCCGCCAGATTGGCGGCGTCGAAGAGATTGCCGTCGTAGTTCAATGCGTAAATATCAATGAAGCACATCCATACCTCTTCGCCCTCTTTTATGCATAATTTCTCGACGTCCACCATACCTGATTCACGGATACCGCGGTCCACGACGCGTGCAAGTTCTATCGCCTCCTCTCCGGGCGGTCCGGACTCGAACAGCGGGTGCGCCATCGGTATGAGTTCGGCACCGGTGGTCAGCACTCCTTTCCCGGGAGTGTCCGGGAACGGAGTTCCGGGAATGATCTTTACGCCGACGATAACTTCCGTGTCGCCGTATCTCAC
This sequence comes from Methanomassiliicoccaceae archaeon, assembly GCA_009776695.1. Taxonomy (GTDB): domain Archaea; phylum Thermoplasmatota; class Thermoplasmata; order Methanomassiliicoccales; family Methanomethylophilaceae; genus Methanomicula. Next base: position 12,966 of record WRNI01000009.1, on the reverse strand, counting down.
CAGCGCTGAACCATCGGCACTTTCCACAACGCCCGTCTCAACGGTTATCTCGCGTATCTCATCGGGGGCACGCCCGTCAAGGCGTTTCCCGTCCTTAAGAAGATCGAGCATCTGATTCTTCCTTATGTCGGAGATGACAGCCCTACTCATCTGCCTCCACCTCCTTCAGCGCCGCGGAATAACGCCTTCTGAGCGCGTCCTTCTGCTTCTCGTATATCTCATGACAGGCGGCGACGCCCATCTCTATCGCGTTATCGAATTCGTCACGCGTCATATTGCCGTCCATCTGCAAAAGAACGATCTCGTCCGTCTTCGGGATGAGCGCTATCGGCACATCAGCCTGACCGAAGTTGTCCTCCTCTTTGTTCAGATCAAGCAATACCTTGCCGTCAGCCTTCCCGACCGCGACCGCGGGAATTATATCGCGCATGGGAATTCCCGCGTCGGCCAGCGCCACCGACGCTGCGGTAAGACCGGCGCATCTTGTTCCCGCGTTCGCCTGTAATATCTCTATGTAGACGTCTATCGACGCTCTCGGGTAAAGTTCCGTAAGGACCACCGATTCAAGCGCCTCCGCGATTATCTTCGATATCTCGACGGAGCGCCTGTCCGGGCCCGGTCTCTTACGGTCGCTGACCGAGAAGGCCATCATGTTGTACTTGCACTGAATTATCGCTTTCGTCGGGTCCTGAAGGTGCCTCGGATGGCACTCCCTCGGTCCGTAGACCGCCGCGCGAACCTTGTTCTTTCCTATCTCCACATACGCGGAGCCGTCCGCGTTCTTTAAAACGCCGGCTTCTATCTTTATATCTCTGAGCTCGCCGGCCTTCCTGCCGTCGAGCCTTATTCCTTTTTTATTTACCAATTCCAAATCTGATTGTCCGCTCATGATCATTCCTCCGCGGGCCCGATCTTCGATCCTATGAATTCTCTTACGCGTTCGGTAAGATTGCTCGTCTGCGCCTCGCGCTCTATCATTTTTATCGCTTCTACTGTCACGCCGGCCTCATTCGCCTCGCCGTCCACCCATATGCGTCCGTTCTGGCCGACGAATATCCTGCAGTCGGTCATGTTCTTGACCATCTGTATCATCGACCCGCTCTTTCCGATCACACGTGAGACCTTCGAGTGCGATATCTCAACGATCCGGCCGCCCTCAAGTTTCCTTAGGCCGGAGTCGTTCATCGTCACCTGAACTTTCATGCTCTCATCGACCATGAGTATCTTCGCCATTATCATGTCGCCTATCTTCAGGAATCTTGACGTATCGCCGAACTCCACTTTCCAAGGAACCTCGTTCACGTGGAGCGGAGCGGGATAGGGCGAGTTGATGTCGACGAGCCAGTTGGACGGGCCGATGTCCACTATCATTCCCAATACCATGTCCCCGGGCGCCGGCATGTACCTTCCTCTCAGAGGTATCACGCCTACGGTCCCCGAGGACACATTCCTCACACCCAGTCTGGATGCGTATATCCTGCCGTCAAGCACGTACGCGCCGTTCCCCGGTCTCATTCCGCCGTCGTCCAGCAGATCCCCGGGAACAACGACCTCTCGTGCTCCGACCTGTTTTCTTTCCATTTTTATCACTTCTCTAACGTAATCATTCAGAGGAGCTTCACGCTTGCGTGCCCTCTGGTCTTATCATTCAGCCTGCTTGTCATCTCGGTTATGACGCCGGCAGGTATCTCCATCAGGCCGATCCATGAGCCGTCGGCCTGCCATTCCTCGCGTTCAACGATGCCGTAATGCGCAAGATCGTCGAAACACCGTCCGTAATCGTCCGCCCTCAGTTTTATCGCGACGCGGCTCTTTTCGAATTTTATCGGAAGCAGAGGACGAAGCAGATGCATCGCCTCCTCGACCTGCGATTCCACCGACTTAAAGGGGTCGACGTGAAATTTCGCTTCAGTAAGCGCAAGTTCTATTCTCGCCGGCGGATGCGGCGTCTTGGTCTGCGGGTTTATCGCGTTCCTCGCGATGTACGAGACGATACGGTTGCGTTTGGCCTCCAGCATCTCCTTCCGCTGTTCCGCGGTGACCTGTATCTCTCCCTTCGAGACTATCCTTTTCGCTATCTCGATGATGTCCTCCGTGCCGAAGACCTCTTTTATCTTGTCTTCCGGAGGATGGGTGCCTTTACTGGCGTTCTTGAACACCGCGTCCACCGCCAGGTGGTCGGCGACGTTCACGTCCTTGCCTTCGCGGATGAATCTCACGATGTTCGGATCCAATAATATCTCGAACGTCTCGCCGTGAGACTCAAGTCTTGCGACAACCGCATCGTCAAGGCTTACCATGAGCGCACCTCAAAGTTTTTTGATGAGGGTCTCGAGCTCATTCTCGGCAAGCCTTCTGAACTTGCGGTCGGAATCGACGATCCCGATCTCAATGGTCTGCGCCGTCAGGTCCTCATCGATCGCCGCCTTCAGCGCCTTTGCGCCGAGCAGAACGGCATCGCTGTAACTCATATCATCACGGAAGTCCTTCTCGAACATTTCCATCACGACCGGTCTGCCGGCGCCGATGCATCCCGCCCTGTAGGCGACAAGCGCGCCCGACGGGTCCGTCTCGAAGAGATGCGCGCCCAATTCGTCAACACCCGCCATGAGCAGGGCGGTGCCGAACGGGCGGACGCCTCCGTACTGAGTGTAATTCTGCTTGAAGTCGCATATCTTTTTTACGAGACCTTCAACGCTTATGTTCTCGCCGTACGTTATCTTATGGATCTGCGCGTCCTTCCTCGCCTGGTCGACGAGTATCCTCGCGTCTGCCACGAGACCGGATGTTGCGCAGCCTATGTGCGAATCGATGCCGTATATCTTTTCTATGGACCGGGGCTCGACGAGCCTGCTCGGCACTCTCTTGTCAACGATCAGTATCACGCCGCCCTTGAACTTCAGTCCTATCGTGGTGGTGCCCTTCTTCACTGCCTCACGGGCATACTCTACCTGGAACAGCCTTCCGTCGGGGGAGAACACGGTTATCCCTCTGTCGTACGCCATTTGTCCTGGTTGCATGTGTTATATTCCTCCTCTTTGCATTGACCCGTTAGATTAAGGGACTATATATGTGTTACACATGCGTCACGCCTTTCTTACGGGCCGCAGCCTTTTGAGCTCAGCGTACCTTTCACGGAGCGACGACAGCGTCCCTGACGTTTTGAGCGATACGGACGAAGGGTCCGTAAGCAACATCAGTGATATAACGACGTCCGTTTCTTCGGGGGCGCAACGGACGATCGCCCATCCTTCCGCGCACTGCACGACGTACGGCGGTGCGCCGGAATGCTTCCTGAGCAAAGATATCAATGCGTCCTTAGTCATCCGCGGGTCCACGGTGAACGCAATGTATCTTCGTCTGCCTCTTTTCTCTTTGACGGTCATTGCAGCTCATTATCCCCGCGCCCCGAGCGCACCTTGTACTCTCTGCCGCATCTTCCGCATACAGGGTCATTAATATTCAGCTCGTTGCCGCATGCGCATACGAATCCGCCGCGGTTCACCACCGCGCCGCATGAGCACACGTTGCCAACGACGTCCTCACCGCATGACGGGCATTTCACGCAGTCAGGCAGTTCCGTCTTGAGTTCATCGTACGGGCGCCCGCAGTACGGGCATTTTCCCGTGGGCCGGGCGCACGTATCGTGGAATGTCTGCGAGCATGCGCAGCGGGCGATCACATCGTTGTTGGTTATCTCGCCGAAGCATATGCCGCATACCCCTCCGTTCCTTTTCTTCCTGCCCGCCCGCCTCCTGCCGCCGAGCGACCTGTGCACCTTTTTCTCCGTGCCGGCGAGCATTACGAATATCACGATCAGAACGGCCGCAACGGCGATCAGAACGGCCGCGAGCATCAGAACGTCCATGCATCCTTATGCACGAACGGCAATAAATCTTATCCGTCCGCGCCGCCGGAAAATATGTTTCGTATCATTACGAATCATTTTAGTACAAGATGAATAAACGGCAGTGAAAATATCCTTGAAATGCAACTCATAACGTATTAAAAAACAAACAGCTGGCTATGTTGCGGGGGGCCGGATATTTCACAAAGGGGTCCCATTTTCCGCCCCATCCGTATATTTTTCTTTTCTAAAGGTGAAAGCAGATATATTAAGGTTACGTAGAAAGGATTAAAGAACCCTCATTGTATTCTGTCTTTCCAGTTCCAAACACTAGTGATATAACGGAGGCAGAGATTTGACAAAGTCAGCGTTGGTTATAGGTGGGGGAATAGCTGGGATCCAGGCTTCGTTGGACCTGGCAGACAGGGACATCCATGTCTACCTGGTCGAGAGGGACGCCACGATAGGCGGCAAGATGTGCCGCCTTGACAAGACGTTCCCCACGAATGACTGTTCCGCTTGCATCCTCTCGCCGAAAATGGCAGATTGTAACGGTCACCCGAACATAGACGTCCTGTCCTATTCCGAGGTCGTAAAGGTCGAGGGAAAGGCGGGCGATTTTAAAGTGACCGTCAGGAAAAAACCGAGATACGTCAAGATGGACGAATGTACCGGATGCGGCGACTGCGTAGCGAAATGTCCTACGAAGAACATACCTGATGAGTATGAATTCGGCCTGACAACGAGGAAGGCGATATACATACCTCACGCGCAAGCCGTTCCCAGGGTAGCGGTGATCGACCCCGACCACTGCCGCAAGATACTGAACGACAAGTGCGGCATATGCGAGAAAACGTGCGGAAAGGGCGCGATAAACTACGCGGACAAAGAGGAGATCCTGACATTGGACATCGGCTCGGTGATATGCGCAACGGGTTTCCAGACATGGGACGCGAAGCTTTCCGTCGAATACGGATACGGAAGGTTCGCCAACGTCGTTACTGCGATGGAGTTCGAGAGGATGATGTGCGCGTCCGGTCCCGATCACGGTCACATCAAGTGTCCGTCCAACGGCGAGGCACCGAAGAAGATAGCGTTCATACAGTGCTGCGGCTCAAGAAGCGAGAAGAAAGGCTCGCAGCCTTACTGCTCGTCGGTGTGCTGCATGTACGCGACGAAGCAGGCGATAATAACAAAAGAACACGCGAACGTTGACGAAGATATATTCTTCATGGACATCAGATCGTACGGTAAAGAATTCGAAGCGTACATCCACAGAGCCGAGGACGAGTACAAGATAAAGATGCACAGGTCCTCACGCGTTGCGTGCGTCGAAGAAGATGCGGTGACGAAGAAGTTAAGAGTTTCGTTCGCGGACGCGAAAGGGGACCCGCAGACCGCGGAATACGATCTCGTTGTTCTTTCGATAGGCCTCAACCCGCCGACGGGCGCCGAGGAATTCTCAAAGATATTGGGGATCGACCTGAACAGGTACGGGTTCTGTGATACGAAGGTATCAAACCCGCTTGCAACGAGCAGAGAGGGAATATTTGTCACAGGTGCGTTCGCTGCTCCCAAAGACATCCCCACGTCGGTGGCGGAAGCGTCCGGCGCAGCGGCCAAAGCGGGAGCATACATTGTTGATAAGAACTTCGTCCCGTGCGCTCCCAAGGAATATCCCGAGGAGAAGGCGACCTTCGGCGTTGCGCCGAGAGTGGGCGTATGGGTATGCTCATGCGGTATCAACATCGGCGGTACCGTTAATGTGGACGCGGTCGCGGAATATGCGAAGTCATTACCCGGTGTTGTTTATGCGTCAAAATCAATGTACGCATGCGCGCAGGACTGCCTCGAGGCGATAAGCGCCGCGATAAAGGAGCAGGATCTCAATCGCGTGGTCGTCGCATCATGCACCCCGAGAACGCACGAACCGTTATTCAGGAACGCTTGCAGGGACGGCGGTCTGAATCAATACTTATTCAACATGGCCAACATCCGCGATCAGTGCTCATGGATACACATGCACGAACCGGAAAAAGCAACGGAGAAGGCAAAGGACCTTCTCAGAATGGCCGTGGCGAAGTCAGCGCTCCTTGAGCCGCTGGAGGGAACGAAGATCCCGGTGACGGGAGCGATAGCGGTCATCGGCGGCGGGATAACGGGAATGTCGGCAGCGTTGGATGTAGCGGCGCAGGGATATCCCGTGCACCTCGTTGAAAGAGGAGCGAACTTGGGCGGCTCCTCGGCGAAGTACATCGGTGTAAAGTACAGCGTTGACGGCGTCGACCTCGGCTCGTTCGTCTCGGAACTGATAAAGAAGGTCGAAAGCAACAAATTAATAACGGTGCACAAGAAGGCCAAAGTGAAAGACATACCGGGATTCGTCGGTAATTTCAAATTGCAGCTCGATTCCGGAGAATACCCCGTAGGCGCGGTGATACTCGCGGTCGGTGCATCCGAATACAAACCGACGGAGTTCAACTACGGAAAGGACGCAAAGGTAATGACACTCACCGAGGCGGAACTTGCGGCGGGAAGCGGTAAGTTCTCCGGTAAGGATATCGCGTTCATACAGTGCGTCGGTTCAAGGAACGACAAAGTGAAGTATTGCTCGAGGACATGCTGCGCTGACGCCCTGAACAACGCGATAGCGATAAAGAAGGCGGACCCGAAAGCTAACATAACGGTGTTCCACAAAGATATCAGAACATACGGGTTCCGCGAGGAATTATACAAGGAAGCATCATCCCTCGGAATACGTTTCCTGAGGTGCAGGGACGGCAATGATCTCCCTGAGTACGACGGCAGTAAGGTGAAGGCGTTCGATACGATACTCGGCAAAGATGTTGAGGTGCCCGTTGATCGCGTGATCCTGAGCTGCGGAACGTCCCCCGACAGAGAGGAAAAAGAAGAGCTGGCGAAGATGCTGAAAGTACCGATAAGCAAGGATGGGTTCTATTTCGAGGCGCACCAGAAGTTAAGGCCCGTGGACTTCGCGACGGAAGGCGTTTTCGTTGCAGGTCTCGCACACTGGCCGAAGTTCATGGACGAGTGCATCGCGCAGGCGGCCGGCGCGGCCGCAAGGGCGCTTACGATAATTTCCAAAGAGAACTTAACGTCAGAGGGAATAATCGCATCGGTGAACGAGAACTACTGCGACGGCTGCGGCGTCTGCGAAGGATGCTGCGAATATAACGCCATCGAAATTATAAGCGACGGCGCGGGCGGGCTCAAGAGCAACGTGAACCCGGGATTATGCAAGGGATGCGGCTGCTGTGTCGCCGCGTGCCCGTCGGGCGCGATGGAACAGAAAGGGTTCAAGAACGTTCAGATACAGGCGGAAATAGATGCTTGCCTCAGCGTAAAGGCGGGGGTGTGAGCAATGGCCGACTTTGAACCTAAGATAATAGCGTTCTGCTGCAACTGGTGCTCGTACGCGGGCGCCGACGGCGCGGGCGTCGCGAGACTTCAGATGCCTACGAACTTCCGTATAATACGGACGATGTGCTCCGCGAGAGTGGACCCAGAGCATGTGCTCAGGGCGTTATCAAAAGGAGCGGACGGTGTCATCATATTGGGATGCCACCCCGCCGACTGCCACTACATAGGCGGTAACTACAGAGCAAGGAGAAGGATAGCATTGCTGAGGATGGTCCTCGAGCAGTACGGATTCGATCCGAAGAGGCTGAGACTGGAATGGGTCTCGGCGTCCGAGGGTGAAAAATTCCAGAACACTATGACGTCGTTCGTCAACACAATAAAGGAATTGGGACCGACGCCTCTCAGGGGGGTGCAGTGAATGGGATTCTTTGACAGGCTGTTCGGCAAGAACAAGCACAAAGAGGATTGCAATTGCGGCTGCAAAGAACATGAGAAGAAGGCGAACGTTAATGTGGGCGATGCGCCGAAGACGGCAGCGAAGGCGGCGCCCGCAAAAGCGGCACCGGTGAAGGAGCCGCCGAAGGAGGCCGCGAACCCGCTGGACGCGTTCCCGCTGCTTCCGGGAGCGCCGCCGGGAGGAAAGATAAAACTGGCGATATACTGGGCGGCAGGGTGCGGAGGATGCGATGTTTCGCTTCTGGATACTGACGAACGTATACTCACAATAGGCGACATGGCCGACATAGTGATGTGGCCGATAGCCTCCGACGGCAAGGAGAGCGATATCGCGGCGATGAAAGATAAAGAGATCACAGTATCGATAATCAACGGCGCCGTGAGGAACACCGAGAACGAGCACATGGTCAAATTGCTGAGACAGAAGTCTTTACTCGTCGTTTCGTACGGAACATGCGCATGCTTCGGCGGCTCGCCGGCGCTCGCGAACCTCGTACCGGGCGGAAAAGATGAGATATTGGATTACGTGTACAAGCAGTGCCCGACGATGAAGGCGTTCCAGGAGACGCAGAAAGCGCCCGTTATACCGCAGACATCCGTTAAAACAGAGGACGGTGTGATAACGATACCGGAATTGTACGACGTCGTCAAATCACTGGATCAGGTCATTGATATTGATTACTCGATACCGGGATGCCCGCCCACGCAGGAGTCGATAAGACAGCTGTTAGCGGCGGTCGCGGCGTTCGCGTATAACGGTGAGGCATTACCTCCGAAGGGAACGATGATAGGCGTGTCATCGAAGACGTTATGCGATGAATGTCCCCGTAAGAAGGAGATGAAGAGGATCACGAAGATCGTCGAACCTCATGAAATTGACGTCGATCCGGAACAGTGCCTCATGGACCAGGGCATTCTGTGTCTTGGGCCGGCGACGGTCGGAGGATGCGGCGCAAAGTGCACACGCGCCGCACAACCATGCCGCGGATGCTACGGTCCGACGTCCGTTGTAACGGAGATGGGGGCGAGCATGTTCACAGCTATCGCTTCGCTGTTCCCGGTTCTCGATAAAGATCCGATATGCGGCGAGGATGATATAATAGACATAATGGCATCGGTAAAAGATCCGCTGGGATACTTCTACGCGTTCACGATGTCGAAATCACTGATCAACAGATCGGTCAAAGAAAAAGGAGGTCAGTGAGATGGCCGGACCTATCATTTGGGATGAGAAGAAGAAAATAGATTCAAAAAGAATAACGGTGGAACCGATAACGCGTCTGGAAGGCCACGGCAAGATAGAGATATTCCTCGACGATAACGGTAATGTCAGCAACCTGTATTGGCAAGTTCCGGAGTTAAGAGGATTCGAAAGATTCTGCATCGGTCGTAAAGTGACGGAGCTGAATCAGATAACCGCAAGGCTTTGCGGTGTGTGTCCGGGTGCGCATCACCTTGCGTCGACGAAGGCGATAGACGGCTGTTACAGCACTAAGCCTACGGAAACGGCGTATCGTATACGCGACCTGTTCTACAACGCGCATTTCGTGCACAGCCACATAGCGCACTTCTACGCATTGGCGTCACCCGACTTCGTTCTCGGGCCGGCGCATCCGGCGGCGACGAGGAATGTTCTCGGGGTGGTAGGCGCGGTAGGTCTTGAACTCGGAGGCGCAGTACTGAAAGCGCGTTCACAGGCGCAGAAGATCCAGGCGATGCTCGGCGGGAAGGCGACGCACCCGGTGCTCGGCGTTCCCGGCGGTGTTTCGATACCGGTATCCAAAGAAGGACAGAAGGAAATAATCTCAATGGCCGAAAACCTCGTTGAATTTGCGAAGACATCGCTGAACGTGTTCACCGACGTCGTTCTGAAGAACAAGGATTATGTGGATATCATAGCAAATCCCGATCTGTACTATCACGAGACGTACTACATGGGAATGGTCAACAAAGATAACAAAGTTGAGTTCCATGACGGTCCGATACGCGTGGTCGATCAGAGCGGAAAAGAATTTGCCAAGTACAACGCGTTCGATTATCTCGATCACGTTGCCGAGGCGGTGGAACCGTGGTCGTACGAAAAGTTCCCGTATCTGAAGAAAGTAGGATACAAGGGACTCGTCGACGGCCCGGACAGCGGGATGTACCGCGCGACACCTCTTTCAAGGCTTAATGTCTCGGAAGGCTTCACGACGCCGTACGCGCAGGAGAAGTACTTGGAATACAGAGGATTCTTCAAGGACCTCGGTATCACCGGACCTATACACTTCACCCTGGCGACGCACTGGGCCCGCATACTTGAGATGATCTACGCTGCCGAACGTTGCTTAGAGAACGCTTCTGATAAAGATCTGTGCAACAGCGACATAAAGCAGAAGGACATCGTACCGGGAGGACGCGGCGTAGGCTGCGTCGAGGCGCCGAGAGGAACGTTAACGCATGACTACACGTGCGACGAGAACGGTATCGTGACCGCATGCAACCTCGTCGTCGGAACGACGAACAACAACGGTCCGATGAACATGTCCGTCGCCAAAGTTGCAAAAGCGTTGATAAAGAACTTCGAAGTGTCCCCGGGACTTCTGAACATGGCGGAGATGGCGTTCCGTGCTTACGACCCGTGCAACTCGTGCGCAACGCACAGCCTGCCGGGACAGATGCCGCTGAACGTCGTGATACGCAACGCGGACGGCTCTGTGTTCGAAACGGTCTCAAGGAATTAAACATCAAAGGAGGGGCGACCCTCCTCTCTTTTCGTTTTTGTATAACATCCCAATTCAAATGTTAGTACGCGAACCGTACTGAGTTTATTTTTTACACTGTACACTTATTAACAGCGATTTACGTTTACTGTAGTTAATGTAACGGACCTTTACGCACACGTGTGCGCAGAGGGACGGATATTAAGGGGGAGAGCTGATGGAATCGGTCAAAGGTAGAGGTAACAAGAATAGCGGAAAGAACCGGAATGGGGGCGCCCAAAGGTCTAAAAAGGGCCCGAAGGCACTGGCGATATTAGGGATCGTCGCCGTTCTGGCTTTAGCAACATTGATGTTGTCATTTTCCGGAGCATCGGACAATGATAATGATGGCGGAAATGAGACGAACGTAGGTGCCAACATAGGCGAGACATGGGATGACACCCCCAACGGTCTCAGATATACGGTGACGGGCAATTCGCCGAGAACGGCATCCGTGCAGCAAGTGGGGGCCTATCGGTCGAATTACACAATTCTGGACACGGTCAATATCGGTTCAACTCTTCCGGATGATTACACCGTCACGAGCATAGCGGCCTCCGGATTCCAAGCCAACACGTCAATATCAACAATAACATTCCCGTCTCCCAACACGATAACGACCATCGGGGTCCAGGCGTTCTATGGCTGTACCAACTTTTACTTCAACGGCGCTTACTCCATACCGTCAGGTGTAACGAGCATCGGGAACATGGCGTTCTACGGATGCAGGTTCACCAGTGTCACCGTGCCGTCCACGGTGACGTCGATGGGCAATTCGGTGTTCCAATCCTGTACCTCGCTGACAGGTTTTACCTTTAACACATTGATAACCACACTGCCCAACTCCACGTTCTACGGATGCACCTCCCTGAACAACGTTACCATGCCGTCCTCGATAACGACCATCGGGGAATATGCGTTCAACGGATGCACAGCTCTGAGCACCATCACTATGGGCTCGGTGGCTACCATTCAGGGGTATGCGTTCAGCGGGTGCACAGCTCTGGCAGGCATAAACCTCAGCACGGTAACGACCGTCAATACGGCCGCATTCACAGGCAGCGGTCTTACGAGCATCAGCATACCGTCAACATTAACGACCATCCAGCCCGGCGCATTCATGACCTGTAACAGCCTTGCAACGATAACCTCGTCGAATCCGACCTATCCGGTCGTCAGCAACGTCCTGTTCTCGAACTCGGGGGCAACGCTGCACACGTACCCCGCGGGTCTGTCGGCAACCTCGTACGCGATACCGACCACAGTCTCCAGCGCAACGGTCACCAAGCTGGAGAACTATTCGTTCAGCAATGCTAAACCGGCGACAATAACGATCCCAAGCAACATAACGACGATCGGCAGCAGTGTGTTCTACTTCTGCCCGAACCTGTCGACCGCAACGATCCCGTCCAGTGTGACCTCTTCGGGCAGCGACATCTTCGTTCAATGCAGCAGCCTGACATCAATAACGGTGCAGCACACCGGATCGCAGGGATTGTCAACAATTCCCAATCATCTTGCTTATTCATGCACCAATCTGACAAGCGTCACGCTGCAGAACGGGATCACCACGATAAGCGTCGGTGCATTCGAAGGCTGCAGCAAACTGCCGACCATAAACATACCGGCATCGGTGATAGATATAAAAGAGGGCGCGTTCAACCTGACCGCCGGCCTGGAGACAATAACGGTCGATCCGGGAAATGCCAATTACGTGACGGAACCGTCAGCCGGAGGGATCCTTTACAACACCGCCAAGACGACCATAGTGGCGTATCCTGCCAACTTTGACCTCGGCTTATCTACCGTGTTCACGATTCCGAACGGTGTAACGAGGATAGCCGCCTATGCGTTCAACTCCTGCAGGCTGACAGAGGTAGTGATACCCGACGGGGTCACAACCATCGGAGCATTTGCTTTCGGGAGTTCGTCCAGCCTGTTGTACATCTACCTGCCTTCGACGGTCACCAACCTGGAGGGGGCCCTTTTCAACGGCGTCAACGCTATCAGGATATTCACGGCACCCACGACCATGTCATCCGCGACACAGGCGTATCAGGGACAAGGTATCGCGGGGCTTCAGATATTCTATGACAGAGATCTCAACATATCTCGCCTTGTCGCTACGGGATCCGTATTCTTCTCAAGCAGCACGGTGTCATTGACAACGGGCGGGACGCCCGCGTTCACGATGTCGGGAGTTTACATGACGGTCGCGATACCTCAGGTCGTAACGACGTTCAGTAATATCACCGGCTCCGGGACGTCATATACGCTCACAATGCCGGTCGCGAACACGGCCATGTACCGCAACGCGATACAGCTGAGCGGAACGTATTCGTTGACGCTGACCACGACAGTGGTGGGAGCGCCTCCTGGAGGGACGTACCAGTACAATATGACCGGTGGCGGCCTTAACACTCTCCTCAGCGTGCCGACACCCGGTTTCACAGCAATTTCAAACAGTTCGCCGCAGACGATAACGGTGCCGCACGGCTACGGTCTTAACGCGAACGGGCTCCCTGTCTCAGGATATACGTT
>WRNI01000008.1 GCA_009776695.1 Methanomassiliicoccaceae archaeon | reverse complement strand
GCAAAAACATATCTTGGGGGGGGGGGAGCAGCCCTCTCCGTGATGATCGCGGCATTGCTCGCGGTCACGGCGTTCGCGCTTTTAACGAACGCCGACGTTAACGAAAATGAGAATACAACACTCGGCGCCGCCGGGGATTATAATGTGGGCGACATCGCCGTCATCAACCACATCATAATCGATAACGGATTATCGTGGGATGTGGCTCCCGACGACGGGTCTGCCGAATCTTCAGACTTTGGCACATGGAATGTGGTATGGACATATGACACGGACAGCGGGGAAGAGCGCATAACAGGGCTGAACATAAGCAGCAAAAGTCTGACCGGCGCGCTGGATGTTTCCGGACTTACAGCGCTGGAAGATCTGCGCTGCAATTTCAACAACCTGAGTGGCGCGCTGGACGTTTCCAATAACACCGCGCTGACATATCTGAGTTGCTACAGCAACGGCCTGACCGCGCTGGATGTTTCCGAGAACACCGAGCTGACAGAACTGAATTGCGGCTACAACAACCTGATTGAGCTGGACGTTACCAACAACACTGCGCTCGAGAGGTTGTATTGTTCCGAGAATAAACTGACCGTGCTGGATATTTCAAAGAACACCGCGCTGACGAATCTGGAGTGCGACAGCAACAGCCTGACCGAGCTGGATATTTCGAAGAACACCGCGCTGACATATCTGTATTGCGACAGCAACAGCCTGACCGAGCTGGATGTTTCCAGCAACACCGCGCTGGAGGCCTTGTGGTGCAGCAGCAACAGCCTGACCGAGCTGGATGTTTCGAAGAACGCCGCGCTTTTATCGTTGAATTGCGGTTACAACAACCTGACCGAGCTGGATGTTTCCAGCAACACCGCGCTGACGAGTCTGCGGTGCTACAACGACAACCTGACCGAGCTGGATGTTTCGAATAACACCGCGCTGACATACCTGAGTTGCGGCAGCAACAGCCTGACCGTGCTGGATGTTTCAAAGAACGCCGCGCTTACATACCTGCATTGCTATGGCAACGACCTGACCGAGCTGGATGTGACAGATCTGGACGCACTTGTGTACCTTGAAGTGAGAAACAATTATTTCGCGGACGAGACCAAAGTGATCGGTGCGGAAGACCTTCCCAACTTCATTGCAGCAGGCGGATGGGACAAGACCGGCAAGGATTTCTATTTCAGTCCGCAGAAAGAAAGCGAAGTGACCGATCCCGGAACGGTCACAGGCGGTGACGGCGGTGACGATGGCAATAACACAATGCTCATCATTGCGGTCGTTGCGATAGCGGCGATAGTTGTCGTTGCCGTTGTGTACCTGTTCGTATTGCGGCCGAGGAGCTGAAACAACATTAACGGGCAGGGGCAGCCCTGCCCGTAATTATTTTTTTGTTGCATATCACGGATATCGTGTATCATGAATATCGGACATTATGGGTATCGCGTATCACGAATCGGAGATTATGGATGCCGGACATTGTGGATATCGCATGTCGAAGAGGACGTAAAAGATGCTTTCCGGGCGCATCTAGGACGCAGAAAAATGTTAAATATAAAAATGTAACCGCCCTCTTGTTTTTAAAGCGGCCGACCGTTGTTTTTATCCCTGTTAATACTGTTTTTCCGCTATAATATATATACGCATGGCCGCAGAAAATTTTACTTTAAATAGAAACCACTGGGATTAACCATCCATCCATCTCACCCGATTATATACGAATCTGTGAATCCCAATGGCAGATACCGCACCCGCGCGGTGCGTATCATTTCCCGCAATAAGGAGGAAAATAAATTGTCTAAAGAAAAAATACTCAACAAATTGAGCGACGCCGTTGTGGCCGGCAAACCGGACCTGGCGAAAGAGGGCGCGAAAGAGGCCCTCGCCGAGAAAATGGATGCTCTCGACGCCATCAACAACGGGCTCGTAAAGGGAATGTCGATCGTAGGTGACAAGTACGCTGCGCGTCAGGTATACCTGCCTCAGGTCCTGATGTCCGCGCACACGATGTACGCAGGCCTTGACATACTCCTTCCGGCCATACCGAAAACGGCATTGGCCAGCATGAAGAAGTGTGCGACGGCCGTCGTCGAAGGGGATGTTCACGATATCGGAAAGAACATCGTCAAGACGATGCTGACCGCAAGCGGATTCGATGTGAACGATCTTGGGAAGGACGTACCGATACAGACGATCATCGACACCGCGAAGAACCAGAAGCTTGATGCTATCGCACTGAGCACGCTGATGACGCCGACGATGGACGGAATGAAGGCGGCTGTCGACGGACTGATCGAGAACGGCTACAGAAAGAACGTCAAGGTATGCATCGGCGGAGCGCCGACGTCACCGGCGTTCGCGAAGGAGATCGGAGCGGACCACAGGGACTCGAACGCCCAGGACTGCGCCGCATGGCTGAAAGAGGTGTTTTGAACATGGCAGAGATGTCACATATTGAGAGAGTAATGGCAGGACTTACGAACGCCAAGGGAGACAGGCTCTCCACGTACCCGATCGCATGCGGTGTCAACCGCAAGCTCGTGAACGGCGGCGTTTCGTACAGGGACTGGGCGCACGACCCGAAACTGTACGCGCAGGCGTTCATCGAGGGTCAGAAGGCATTCGACTTCGACTTCGCCATCGGCCTGATGGACCTTTCCGTCATGGCAGGCGACCTCGGAGCGGGTGTCCGTTTCGACAAAGAGAACACACCGTTCGTTGAAAAGACGCTTGTCAACAGCCCCGAGGACTACGAGAAATTCAAAGTGCCCGATATAAAGAAGGGCAGGTCGCACGTCATCCTCGAAGGAACGAAACAGTTCTGCGACGTTCTGAAGACACAGGTCATAACCGCAGGGTTCCTTGAGGGTCCCCTGCTCGCACTGTCGCAGAGCGCCGGCGCGGAGAGGCTGTTCATGGACATGTTCACGAACCCGTCCGCTGTTCACAAAGCGCTTAAGACAATGACCGAGTACGACGTCGAAATGGTGAAGGGATTCGGAAAGACCGGCTGCGCCGGACTTTGCTGGGACTACCTCTGGGGCAACTACTCTTGCCTCGGCGACAAAGAGTACAATGAGTTCGAAGGCTGCAAGAAGTACGCCGGCGACCTCAACGAACTTACCGGCAAAGAGGGAATGGCACTGGCCATCCACAACTGCGCAGATCTTCCGCACCTGGACACACAGATCACCGCGTTCAAACCGGCGATCTACTCAATGGCGTACTACCCGCTTATCCCGGGATCTCCGTCAGCGACCGAGACCATCGAGAAGGGATACTGCGACAACTGCCTCGTAGGCGGCCAGATCGACCCGCAGCTCTTCATAAGAGCTTCCGTGGAGAAGATCACACAGGTCACGAAGGACCTGTGCCAGGAAGTGAAGACGGCATTGTGCAAGAGGGGACTCGGCTCGAGATACATCATCGCGAGCGGATGCGAAGTCCCGCCAGATCTTCACACGAAGATGGAGAACATCAAAGCGGTCGTCGACACCACGAAGCAGTACGGAATTGTGGACTGGTAATCGTAATACATAAAAACGCTTTCCCCAAACTTTTTAATTCTTATTCTTATCACTATTGAACAGGTAGTGAGAATTTATGAAAGTATCACAGATCGCAGGGTTCCTCGGCAGCGGAAAAACGACCGCCGTCATGAAGATCGTTGACGAGCTTATGAAACGCGGCCACAGGATGGCCATCGTCGTCAATGACGTGGGCGAAATAAACGTTGACGCGAAGTTCATCGAATCGCACGGACTGAAAGCGAAAGAGATCGCAGGAGGCTGCATATGCTGTCAGATCGCAGGAACATTTTCAGAGACGTTAGCAAAGCTGCATGATTCCTATAATCCTGAGATCGTCATAGTCGAGCCGTCGGGCGTCGCCATCCCATGGGGCCTTAAGAGAGCGGCCGAGTACTCGGAAGCGAAAACGGACATGGTAATTGAGCACGCTCCTGTAATAACGCTGGTGGATGCAACAAGGGTCGATCTCCTTGTGAAGGCCGTGAAAAGACTCGTTGAAACGCAGATACGCGAAGCGGACGTGTGCTTTGTCAATAAAGTTGATACCGCTCCGCCCGCCGACATAGCAAAGACGGAACAAATGATACGCGAGATCAACCCCAGGGCGGAGATATCGCACATGTCATCTGAAACGGGCCTCGGAATAAAATATGCGTGCGATCTCATTGAGAACAGAATATCGCCGAGGTATGATGAAGCGGTGGAAGAAGAACTTCTCAGAAAGCAGTACGGGGGGAAATGAAATGAGCGGCGATCATCACGACGACGATCACGATCATGACGACGACCACGGCAACCCCGCGGACGAGCATGATAAATTGCATCTGGAGATACACAGAGCGGTCGACGAGCTCGGAAAGTACGCGATAAACATCGATATTGATTCGCCCAAGGGGATACCCAAGGATACCGTTCTGAAATTCATCGACGACCTTATGACGTCCGTTACCAAGAACTGCATGGAGAACGGCGCCGATCTCATCGGTCACGTGAAATCATTCTTTTCGAACAAGAACGGCAGCATAATGAGCAGCATCGTCGACCACCGTGCACCGACGCGCATAAAAGATTCTCTTAATGCCGCAAAGATAGACAAAGCGAACTTCATGATGCATATCATCGTGCACGGCATATGGGACGACCACGTCAGGGAAAGTACGCTGGAAGTTCTTGACCGCACGTTCAAAAAATGGGATATACCCTACGAAGTTACGGCGGATCATTACGATACCGAAAAAAGCATTGCGCATCATATGTAGGTGATATCATGGTGGACGGTTTCTATGAGGCGATGAGATCAAAGGGGTTCTCTTACAATACGACGGCGTCACTTAAAAAATTCAAATGCCCGTACTGCGGCTTTGAATTTTCGATGATATATGCGCGCACGTTCGCCTGTCAGGGATGCTCGGAGGCGTGGAAGAACTGTCCCAAGCTCAGATGCGCAAAGTGCGATTCCGAATTTCCGATAACGGAGACGCCGCAGATACATAACGAATATCAGCAAAGGAACATCTCAGAGCATATCTCAAGAGTTGTGACGAAGTACAACGAAGATATGGGATACAAGCCCAACAGGTGAACATCTTGCATATGGGCCTTGGTATCGATACGGGAGGGACGTACACCGACGCGATCCTCATGGACATGTCCTCGAACACAGTATTGCAAAAATCTAAAGCACTTACGACACGCGACGATCTTTCGATAGGCATAAGGAACTCTCTCGCCGGCTTTGATAAAGAATTGCTGAAGAAGGTGGCGATGGTGTCGTTATCGTCAACGCTTGCAACCAACTCGATAGTCGAAGGAAAAGGATGCCGCGTCGGTCTGATATGTGTTGGCGAGGAATTCGAAATGTCGATACCCGTCGATCATCACGTGACCGTGAAAGGAGGTCATGACCTTGACGGAAAGGAGACGAATGAACTTGATGAAAAGGCGGCAAAAGAATTCCTTCTGTCGATAAAGGACAAAGTGGACGGGATAGCGATAAACAGCTTCCTCAGCGTCCGCAACCCTGATCATGAGCTGCGTATCAAGAAGATCGCAGCGGAACTGCTTGATCTGCCGGTCGTCTGCGGTCATGAGCTCTCGTCGAGCCTCGGATATCATGAGCGTACCGTCACGTCGGTAATGAACTCACGTCTCATACCTATAATACGCGACCTCATGGACTCTGTGAAGAAAGTGATGCACGAACACAAGATAAAAGCGCCTCTGATGATAGTCAAAGGCGACGGCTCGATAATGAGCGAGAACGTCGCCACCGAAAGACCGATAGAGACGATACTCTCGGGACCGGCGGCAAGTCTCATAGGAGCGAAGATGCTCACCGGAAAAGACGATGCGGTGGTCATGGACATGGGCGGTACCACGTTAGATATCGGTATACTGAGGAACGGGCTGCCCAGACTGCAGAAGGAGGGCGCGATGATCGGCGGCAGAAGGACGAGAGTTATGGCAGCGGAGATATCAACATCCGGAATAGGCGGGGACTCGCGAATAATCGTGAACGGCAGTAAGTTCATGTTGGAAACTGTCCGCGTCGTTCCGTTGTGCATCGCGGCGGTGCAGTGGCCTCAGCTTCTTCCCAGATTGAAAGAAACATCGGAACTGAGATCGAGATTCTCACCGGAGAGCATGGACGTCAAGAACATCGTACAGGACACGGAATTCTTCATTAAACTGAAAGAGATGAAGAATGTGCTTCTCAGCAATGAGGATATTGCGTTGCTTGATCTCGTCTCCGAAGAGCCGTACTCGCTCAAGGAAGCGGGCGCGAAACTTAACGTCCATCCTTTTTCATTCAACGTCGCAAAGATGGAAGAGCTCGGGATGATACAGCGCATCGGCCTTACGCCGACGGACCTTCTGCACGCGGAAGGCAGTTACACGGAATACGACAGGACCGCATCGGAATATGCTATAACGCATCAGTCGCACAAGATGGGCATGACAGTTGACGAATTCATAGAATTCGCTAAAGGCAAGGTCATTGACAAGCTTTCCGAGGAACTTCTCAGAAAGCTGTTCTTCGAGGAAATGAATACATTCCGTGTTGACGGCGTCGGTCTCGATCTTATGAGAAAAGCGATCGCACAGCGCGGAGGCCTTGATTTTGAGTGTCTGATAAGACTGAACAAACCGCTGATAGGCATCGGCGCTCCCGTGGAAGCGTGGTTTCCTGACGTGGCTAAAAAATTCGGCACAGAGCTTTTGCTCCCTGAGCATTCCGAGGTGGGCAACGCAATAGGCGCCGTTACAGGCAGCATCGTCGAGAGCATGGAGATACTGATCAAACCGGGCATCGGCGAGAACGCATTGGACGACCCGTCGTGCATCCTTTTCGCGCCGTACGGCCGTTTCGAGTTCGGAAAACTGAGCGAGGCGGAGATATTCGCCGTGGAAGAGAGCGGTAAGCATGTTACCGAGAAGGCAAAGAAAGCGGGTGCCGACCATATCGAGGTACGTTCCTCGAAGATCGAGAAAAAAGTAGGGCTTGGGGAAGGCTACGACGGCCGCATACTTATTGAAACGCTGATCACCGTAACAGCGGTCGGGAAACCGAGACAGTTCATGACGGACGAAGAATAAGTGATCGAATGCTGCTCAAGGCCGAATCAGTGACGAAATCGTTCGGTCCCGTTAAGGTGCTCACAAAAGCGGATATGCAGATAAACCGGGGCGACAGTATCGGACTCATAGGTGTCAACGGCGCCGGCAAGAGCACATTCATGAAGATATTTTTAGGCGAATTGAAATGCGACACCGGTGAACTGACGAGGAATACGCAGAAAATAGGCTACCTGCCGCAGTTCGCCGAATCATCATCCTCGTACACAGTACGCAACGTTCTCGGAAGACCGTACGGGCATGTGGAGAACATAAAGAAGAGAATGCTTGAAATTGACGTTCTGATGGCGTCCGGCAGGGACATCGACTGGAATTCTGTGACTGAGGAATACGTAAGCCTCGAGAAGGAGCTGGCAAGGTCGGGCGTCGAGGACGAGGGCGTCCTGATATCGTCACTCGGGAAAGTTGGATTATCGGAAACGATAATGGAAAGGACGATGGACACCCTGAGCGGCGGAGAGCGTACAAAAGTGATGCTCGCCCGCGCACTTGTGCAGGCCGAGGGCTGCGACGTTCTTTTTCTTGATGAGCCGACAAGCCATCTGGACATATCCACTGTCGAGTGGCTAGAGGATCATCTTCTCGAGACAAAAAGCACAGTGGTCGTCATAAGCCATGACCGTTACTTTTTAGATAAGGTCGCAACGAAGATGACTGAGATCTCATTCGGAAGGACGAGGGAGTACAAAGGCAATTACTCGGCGTTCATCATGAAGAAGATGCTGGAGATCCAGCGCATGGAAACGGAGTACAAAAAATATGCCGCCAACAAACGGAAGCAGGAGGAGATCGCCGACGGTTTGCACAAGGACCAGTGGTTCTTCTCGACGCACAGAACAAGGCAGAAAATGATCGAGCGCATCGATGAGAAAGAGAAACCCGAAGTAAGCAAGGAGATAACGGTAAAGATACACGCCGCTCAGAAATCGGGAAAGAACGTGATGACCGCCAAGAACCTTAACGTAACGCTTAACGGCAACCCCATACTCGAAGGCGTTGACCTAGACGTTGTGAAAGGCGATAAGATAGGAATATTCGGATCGAACGGCGCCGGCAAGAGCACGCTGATAAAGGCGCTTCTCGGGAAGATACCGTCGACAGGCGAATTATGGGTGGCGCCCGGAGCCAGGATAGGATATTTCTCGCAGGATCATGATAAGCTCGATCTCAGCATGAGCGCCGAGGAGCAGATACTCAAAAAGATAGGGAACGAGAGGAGAGGCGAAGCGAGAAATCTTCTTGCGAGAATGCTCCTCACCGGCGATCAGGTCGAGAGGCCCATGGGCACATTATCAGGCGGCGAGAGAGCAAGGGTCTCCCTTACGTTACTGCTGCTTGAGGAAACGAATCTGCTGATACTTGACGAACCTACGAATTATCTTGATATTCCGTCGAGACACGCTGTCGAAGAAGCACTGAACGATTATGATGGTACTATGATCGTCGTGACGCATGACCGTTATCTTTTGGATTCCGTGTGCACGAAGATGTGGGAAGTGAAGGATAAAAAGATCAATGCGTTCAACGGAACGTACTCGCAGATGCGCGGCCGCCCGAATACTTCGGAGATAGTTATGGATGCGGACGAATATCGTGTGCTGTCGCCGTTCACGAACTGGTCGGTCAACCGAAAGTTTTCGAAAGGGGAACGTGTTCTTATCGCTCCGGCGGAGATGAAAAGCTACGAATGGGCGATAGAGCACGGAAAATTAAAAAGAACGGGCGGAAAGCAAAGGAAAAAGGTTAACGTTGACGATGAATGATTCATCGGTCGAACGTATTTACGCCTTTCACAAGATCGTCGTAGAGATAGAACAGCTCGTCGGACGTTAACTGACGTTTCAGTGATATCGACGCTATCCTGACATTATCAAGAAGCAATGACGCCGTATCATCGTCCAGCTCGATGCCTCTCTTCGCAAGATCGGCCACCAACGTGCTGCGTCCGGAGTGCTTACCGATGACTATCTTCCTCTCAAGGCCGACCTCGTCAGGATCGTACGGCTCGTAGTTCTTGTGATCCTTGATTATGCCGTCCGTATGGATGCCCGCTTCATGCGCGAAACAATTGGAACCGAGGAACGGTTTTGACACGTATATGGGGCGCCCTGATGCAAGCGAGACGAACTCCGCCAAAGGCCTCATTTTCGCGGGATCCACGCCGGAATCGATGTTCATTATGTGCTTGCACGTCATGACGATCTCCTCCAACGCAGTATTACCGCTTCTCTCGCCTATTCCCATGACCGTTGTGCTTACGAACCTCGCTCCCGCTTTCACGCCCGCCAGCGAGTTCGCGTTGGCCATTCCGAAGTCGTTGTGCGTGTGCATTTCGATGTCGATGCCAACGAGATTGATTATTGTCTTCACTCTCTCGTACGCCGTGAACGGATCTTCTCTTCCTATCGTATCACAATATCTGAGACGCATGGCACCGGCTTCTTTAGCGGTCCTCGCAAATTCCACCAGGAATCCGAGGTCGGCGCGTGACGCGTCCTCGGCGTTGCATGATATGTAAAGACCGTGATCGGCCGCGTGCTGCACAGATTCGGATATCTTGGCGAGCACCCAATCCCTTGATTTCTTGATCTTGTTCTGTATGTGGATATCCGAAGATGACAACGAAATGGCAACGGAATCGACGTCGCAGTCTATGCTGTCGTTGATATCCTGAATGTCAGCTCTGTTCCATCCCAGAACGGATGCGCTCAGTCCCATGTTGGCTATGTGCTTAACGGCAACTTTCTCATCCCCGCCCATCGCCGGTATGCCTGCCTCTATCTGCTGCACGCCCGCATCGTCGAGCATCTGGGCTATCTTGTACTTTTCGATATTTGCGAACACGATACCGGCTGTCTGCTCACCGTCTCTCAGCGTTGTATCGCATATCGCGACGCGGCGGTCCAGTATCTTAAGGATGTCTTCTTTCTTTCTCATTCTTCATCCCTCTGTCGGATAGAGCTCTGACCCAATGCCTGCGACGGCATGGGCGACTTTGCTGATATTCTTACATTATAAAAAAGGTTGTCCCTTAAGCTCCCGCCGCGATACGAAATGACCTTCTGAACACCTTGTGATGCGTGCCTGACAGGGCGCTCAGCCCGTCCTGTACCTTAAAATGGCCGCGATGCCTCCGAGCGCGGCAAGCTGGCGGCCAGCGTCATGACGTTCCGATACAACGATAACATTGCCTTTCTGATCCTCCACCTCTTTTATCACGTTCTCGTGATCGCTCTCCCTTATCATCGAGTCGAGTATCAGTAACGTTCCCACTGCGCCTGCCTTGGCCGCATCCTCGACCTGTTTCGGACCGTAGGTCGCCGGTCCGTCCTTGCCTATCTCTTCCATTAATTTCTCGACCGCTTCCATCTCGACGGCCACTCTTGACTCCCGAAGTATGCCTGCGCCCATCCCTTTCTTCATCAGCTCGTTTATACCGGGCATTCCCGACTGGCCGGTGTGGCATATGTGCGCCTTCGAGAAAATACCGGGCATCGCCCTCTTGCCTGATTCCGCCAGGAGCTCTTTCTCGAACCCGGGACCGAGGAGCACCAATGGCATATCATCTCCCATGATCTGCGCCAGTTTTGATATTATCTCTTCATGATATCCTGACGCCTCCTCTTTCTCCTGATATTGTTTACCGGAACGCATCGATCTTATCGTTGCCAGTTCTTTCAGTCCGAACTGCCTGAGAACGGCAACGACCGCATCGTCCTGATCCAGTGATACGAAGACGATCATCGGTCTCTTCGCTTCAAAGACGGCTTTCCTCAGACGTTCGACCTGCGAGTCCTTCCATTTATCTTTCGTTATGGTAAGCGTCTCGCCGACCTCGAACATTAACGTATGATATTGGCCGACATCCTGCGGCCCGTCGGTTATTGTGCCGAGCACTTTCAATCTGAGATCAGAATCGGAGAATTCTATCTTTTCGGCTTTTATGCTCAGGACCATCCTTTTCTTGTCTGCGCGCTCGGCCCTTAGCTTATCTGTCGCCTTCTCGTCACGGCGCATTGTCAGCGCCGTGATGGTATCACCTGATTCAAGCACGTTGAACAGGTGCCATACGTCATCTTCAGTTTCTATCTGTACCCTCATGCTTCCGTTCACGGGGTCCTGATCTAACAAACGCATGCTTTCTCCATGGCATCCTGACGTTTCTATGTTTCGTTATATCGTCCTTTGTACGCTGTGCTTACTGTCCGCGATATCGCTTACCGCACCGATAACATCCGGGCCGTTCCGGAAAAGGCGTTTTGTCCCCGAATAGACAACTGCGTACCAAGGCTGTCATACTTCGGGGACAGTCATTATATATTATTCAGGGGTATGAGAGAAACCCGATGGTACGCTGTTTCCTTGTCCTTGAAGACGGAACGGCGCTTGAGGGCGTGTCCTTTGGGCACGTGGGTGCCGTTACCGGAGAGATAGTTTTCACAACCTGTATGTCAGGATATCAGGAAAGTATTACCGATCCGGCGTACAAAGGTCAGATACTTGTATCGGCGTTCCCGCTTGTCGGAGATTACGGGGTGAGCGAACGCTACGACGCGTCCGGTACGGTTCACGTGGCTGCCCTGGTCGTCCGCGAATGCTGCAGAGAACCGTCGAACATGTACGGCGGAAGGACGCTGGACGATTATCTGAAAGAACATAAAGTTCCCGGAATATCCGGCATTGACACGCGCGACGTGATATCGGCGATACGCAACAAAGGTTCGATGAAAGCGGCCATAGTCTGCGATGAAAAAGCTGTGAACGCAGCGAAGAAAAAGCTTAAGGGCGACGCGCCCGCGGCGGACGGCCTTGTCTCATACGTTTCGGCAAAAAAGATAAAAAAGATCGGCAACGGAAAGAAGATGACCGTCGGGATCATCGACTGCGGTATCGACCGCGGCATGGTGCGCGATATTTCACTGAATTATAACGTCATCATATTTCCGCACGACACGGACGCGAAGAAGATCATTGCTTCGAAGACCGATTGCGTGATCGTCTCCGGCGGGCCGGGCAGTCCTGACAGCAAGGACGTCGCGGTTACCGTCAATACCGTCAAAGAGATATCGTCATCCGTCCCCGTGGCCGGCACCGGCCTCGGATCGCAGATAATCGCGAAGGCGTTCGGATGTTCTTTCGTTAAATTAAAATTCGGGCACCACGGCCCCAGCCAGCCGGTTAAGCACGGCGAACGCGTTTACATCACCTCGCAGAACCATATGTACGCCATCGACCCGGGATCAATGAAGGGCACCGGTCTCGCCGCCGACCAGTTCAACGTGAACGACGGCACAGTGGAAGGATTTACGCACACATCGTTACCGGTATTCGGCGTAAATTATAGGCCGCTGTCGCCGCTGTACGACGAGGATTCTTACTTTTACGGAAAACTGGAAAAGATCATGGGCGTGATAGAATGAGAAAGAACTACAGGAAGCTCATGGTCATCGGCTCCGGGCCGATAGTCATCGGCCAGGCGGCCGAATTTGATTTCTCAGGCTCGCAGGCGTGCAAATCGCTCAAGGAGGAAGGTTACCGGACGGTTCTTGTTAACTCGAACCCGGCGACGATACAGACGGACCTCGACATGGCGGACAGCGTTTACATCGAGCCGTTACAGGCGGACGTTATCGAAAAGATAATCGAAAAAGAGAAGGTCGACGGCATATTATCAGGAATGGGCGGACAGACAGCGCTCAACATATGTTCGGAGCTTGATGACCGCGGAATTCTGAAAAAACATGGTGTTCACCTCCTCGGTACACAGCCGGACGCGATAGCAATGTCCGAGGACCGCGAACTTTTCAAGAAAACAATGATACAGATAAACGAGCCGATCCCCAAAAGCAGAACTGCGCACAGCATCGAAGAGGCGCTGGCCGCCGTTGAGGAGATCGGTCGTTATCCTGTTCTCATACGCCCTGCGTACACCCTCGGAGGAACCGGCGGCGGTATCGCGTACGATGAATCGGAACTGAAAGAGATATGCGCCCGCGGGCTCGCGTACTCGCGCATACATCAGGTGCTCGTCGAAGAGAGCGTCCTCGGATGGAAAGAGTATGAATACGAAGTTATGCGCGACAAGAACGACAACTGCATAATCATCTGCACAATGGAAAATCTTGACGCAATGGGGATACACACCGGCGAGAGCATCGTATGCGCGCCATGCCTTACCTTATCGGACGAGGACCATCAGCGTCTGAGGTCGGCCGCGCTGAAAGTTATACGCGCACTGCACATCGAGGGCGGCTGTAACGTACAATTTGCATTCAACCCCGCGAACGGAGATTATCGGTTAATAGAAGTTAACCCCCGTGTATCACGGTCGTCGGCGCTCGCGTCCAAGGCCACCGGATATCCGATAGCGCGTGTGTCCGCGAAGATCGCCGTTGGTCATTCACTGGACGAGATAAAGAACAGCGTCACCGGAAATACTTACGCGGCGTTCGAGCCTGCTATCGATTACGTTGTGATCAAGATACCCAGATGGCCGTTCGATAAGTTCCGGATGGTTGACCGCCATCTCGGAACGCAGATGAAGAGCACCGGGGAGACGATGAGCATCGGCCGCACGTTCGAGGAAGCATTACTGAAAGGTGTACGGTCGCTGGAGATAGGCGTCACGGGATTGGACAGGACGGAAATATCCGATGACGAGATAATGGACGAGTTAAAGAATGCCACTGATAAACGTCTGTTCGTGATAGCCGAGGCGATACGCCGCGGCATGGATACCAAAAAAATTGCGGACATCGCAAAATGGGACCACTTCTTTGTTCTGAAGGTAAAGAACATCGTCGATACTGAGAATGAGTTAAAAAATAACAAGCTCACGCCGGAGCTTCTGCGCAAGGCAAAGGAAATGGGCTTTGCCGACGAGACGATAGCGTTATTATCGGGAACTGATGAAAAGAATGTGCGCAGCGTCAGAAAAAAGAACGGCATCGTGCCTGCGTACAAAATGGTGGACACCTGCGCCTGCGAATATGAGGCAAGAACGCCGTACTTCTACTCAACGTACGGCGGAAAGTGCGAAGTTGTTCGCAACGCAGATAAAAAGAACATCGTCATCGTCGGCGGCGGTCCTATACGCATCGGTCAGGGGATAGAGTTCGACTACTCGTGCGTGCACGGCGTCATGGCGGTGCAGGATGAAGGTATCGACGCGGTCATAATAAACAACAATCCCGAGACGGTATCAACGGATTATGATATCTCGGATCGTTTATACTTTGAGCCGCTGACGCTTGAGGACGTGCTCAACGTCATTGAGAAAGAGAATGCCGACGGTGTGATCGTCCAGTACGGCGGGCAGACGAGCGTTAACCTTGCGGTTGATCTCGAGAAGGCGCTCGCCGGAACTAAGACAAAGATACTGGGAACAAGCCCGGACATGATGGACGTCGCCGAAGATCGAAAAAGATTCTCGAAGCTGATGGACGATCTGAAAATAAGACAGCCAGACTCCGGCACCGGATACTCATTCGATGACGCGAAGAAGATAGCGGAACGCATCGGGTACCCCGTTTTAGTGAGACCGTCGTACGTGCTCGGAGGGCGCGCAATGGAGATCGTCTATTCCGAGGACGAATTGAGGACGTATGTCGAGACCGCAGTGAAAGTTTCGCACAAACATCCGATACTCGTTGACAAATATCTTACCGAAGCGATCGAGATCGACGTGGACCTCGTCGCGGACGGGAAGGACGTGTTCATCGGCGGCATCATGGAGCATATCGAATATGCGGGCGTACATTCAGGCGACGCCACCATGGTGCTCCCGCCGTTCACGTTAAGCGATAAAATGGTGAACGAGATAATAAACGTCTCGGAGAAGGTCGCACTGGCATTGCAGGTCAGGGGCATGCTGAACATTCAGCTGGCGGTGAAAGATAACGAGGTGTGGATGATCGAAGCCAATCCAAGATCATCGCGTACGATACCGTTCATATCCAAAGCGATAGGAATTCCGCTTGCGAAGATTGGGACGAAAGTGATGCTCGGAAAGACCCTGAAAGAGCAAGGCTACGTCGGCTACAGGAAACTGGACCACTATGCGGTAAAGGCGTCAGTGTTCCCGTTCCTGAAGCTTCCCGGCGTGGATTCGATACTTACGCCGGAGATGAAGAGCACCGGCGAGGTCATGGGCATCGACGAGGACTTCGATATCGCCTGTTATAAAGCGCTGGTGGCCGCGGGTTACAAACTGCCGAAGAGCGGCGGAGTGTACATAACGGTGAACGACACAGATAAATCAAGGATACTGGACGCCGTCCGCTCGCTCAGGAAGATGGGCTTTGCCATATACGCAACGAAAGGAACGTCAACGTACCTTCGCGAGAACGGTGTTGAGACGACAACGGTGTTCCGTGTGAGCGACAATCAGAATCCCAACGCCATCGGTCTGATGCGCGAAGGAAAAATTAATTTAATAATCAACACGCCGTCGTTACATTCCGGTGCGAGAAGGGACGGATACATGATGAGACGCCTTGCCGTTGAATTGGAAATTCCATTCCTTACGAGCGTCAACGGAGCCGTTGCCGCCGTCGGTGCGATAAAGAACGCCTCCGGCAAAGAGCTGAAAGCAAGAAGTATGAGAGATTTTCATACATCAGCGTAACGTGAGCATCGCGACACCGCGGCATTGTCTCAGCGAAGGTATGAACTCCGCGGGTATATTGCCGTCTATTACAATAAGAAGATGAACGTTCTCGCCGTCCGGGTCGTCGATCACCGCCTGCCGTATGCTTACGCCCGCCGCCAGCAATACCGACGATACGTCGGCGATGATGCCGGGCATCGACGCATTCGTGGGGACGATGACCAACGTTGAACAACCGATCTGCGGGGCCACGTCCGCCAGTAACGCGATCGGCCGCAGACCGGCGAAGAATCCGCTCAGCTCATCATCTTTTGATATCTTGTCAATCGCCGACCTTGCGACACGCCTGTCCGTTCCGGCCGCCTTGCCGAGGGCTGTATCAGAAAGCTCAACGTCCCCGCAGTACGCATTCCCGTTCTTCACGGACGCGCCGATGCGGAGCATCAGTCTCGCCACTTTTTCCTGCATCGGATATCCCGAGAACACTTCGGAAATGCGTTCCATGCATCGTCATCATCAAAAATGAGTATAAAACCTTCGCATCGCACAGCGCGCATATTTCTTGCGGCGTTCGCTGTGATGTCCTGTCATTCATTCGAACAAATCCGAATGCGTACCGGTTCTCAGGAGGAGCAGGATCAATGTTTCGTTTGAAACTTCGTAGATTAGAAGCCAATCAGGGGCGATATGACATTCGCGGCGTCCTTTGTACTTACCTTTCAAAGAATGATCCTGATATTTTTTATCCAATGGTTCGCCGGTCGCAAGTTTTCTGACAACTTCTTTCAGAGAATCGATCCTATATCCTCGTTTTTCGATACGTTTCAGATCTTTTTGAAATTTCGCGGTTGATATTATTGTATACATCAAGAGAGTAACTCCCTGAACATCTCGTCGACATCTGTATATCCTTTATAACGAGAAGGATCCTTCATTATCTCGTCTGCTTCTCTGAATGCCTCGAGAGTTTCAGCGTTGGGTATCTTCTCCATCTCGCACCCCTCTTCCATGTGATGATTAAAATTTCCATCATTTGCCTGAGACTGTGATTTTGTGTCCATGGTCGTGCGTTCTTTTCTGCTCAGGGATCCGAACAATCTGTCGCCTCCTTCTCATCATACAACACAGTGGTATTTAAAATTTATAGGGTCAGAGCCAAGGCTACGGGGGGCCCATCCAGTCTGTTGGGTCTGTATCGGCATTTCTTTCCGCACGACCTCGCGGACACCATTTCCCGACACCGGGAAAATGGTGCCCTGATCGGTTCACCGAGCTTGTTGAAAAGTTGTGAGCAAAAGGATGCTTCAAAGGGGAACGCCACCTCCCCCTCGGCTGGGTGCTGTGCACTTCTCTGAAGCTGAAGATAATATAGGCACGTTGTTAATAAATGTTTTATTGTTGTGCCTGTGCTTCCTGCCGATCCTCCGCCACCGGCCTTTGCAGCATCTCGGTGCTGGATGCACGCAGTCGTTGGTGCGAAGATCAACGATACATGAAGTTCCAGTCTTCAATCACTGTTATCTTGTATTCGGCGTACGCGTCCCCGTCGCCGGTCAAATTGCGAATGTGCGCTATCACTTCGTACGCGGCCGCGGTGTCCGGGTGCTCCGCGCCTACGGTCCTTCTCATTATTTCCGCCGCCTTTACCGTGCTCTCCAGCGCCTTCGCATAATTTTCCATGCGCAGGTGCGCCACTCCTATGTTGCCGTGCGTGACCGCCGTGTAATAGTGATCGGGACCGAGCACTTTTTCGCGTATCTCCAGCGCCTTTCCGTAATATTCGAGCGCCTTATCGTACTCGCCCTTATCGGAATATGCGTTCCCCATACAGCTGTAGGTGGCCGCAGTGTCCTGATGCTCCTCGCCCAACACTCTTTCGCGTATCTCCAGCGCCTTTCCGTAATATTCGAGCGCCTTATCGTGATCGCCCTTTTCGGAATATGCGATCCCCACGTTGTTGTACGTCATCGCGATGCTCGGGTCATTTATTCCCGACAATCGTCCGCTGACCTTCAGCGCCTTGATGTAATATTCCACCGCTTTGTCGTATTCGCCTTTGTCCGAGTAAACGTTGCCGATTCCTGTGTACGTGGGCGCGGCGCACGGATGATCTGCGCCGAATCTCTTTTCTTTATCGTCCAGCGCCCTCATGTAGTATATGAGCGCCCCGTCCGCGTCCCCCGATCCTCTCAGATAGCGGCCCGCAAGCGAATACAATATCGGCGCGTACGGGCTTGTCGATGCTGAATCTGTTGCTGATATGAGAACGGGGAGCATGTTCATCTTCTCTTCCCAGTTGCCGTACGAGCGTCCCAGATCGAAGAATTTTTCCAGCGAGTTGAAGAAGACGCAGCAGTCGTCGTCCTTCGGTCCGTGATCGCTGCGCAATATGTTCATGATCATAGGGTCCGAATGTATGATACGGTCGCCGCTGCCGTCGATCTCCGTTATGCTTACCCATCCCCTGCGCTCCAGGGATCTGAGAATTATCATGTCATTATCGTCAAGCTCTGCGAATTCAATGAATTTTTCAAGCGGCATGCCCGACACGGGAAGCATCGATATCATTTTCAGGATGTCCGCCTCTCTGCTCTCAGGCGTCACGGCGCCGAGCAGACCGAGCACGTTCGCAATGTCCTTTTCCTCCTGCCTCGTCATATCCGCACGGGACACGATGCTCAGAAGCTCCGGCGGTTCGGTCCCGTTCATTCTTATGATATCGGCGATCAGTTTTATTGACAATGTATGGCACCCGATGCGGCGAAGCAATTCTCTCAATTCGTTCTTCCTTTCCTCCGCCCATTCCTTTCTCTCATCTCCCAACAGTTCGAACAACAGGTCAAGCGCTGTGCCATCCGGCAGTGCGCCTATCTCGACGCCGTTGTACGAACTGAGAAATTCATTGTTCCTGGTTATGAATATCTTCCTGAATCCGCATCCTGAGACGGTGTTCAGGGAGCCGTCATCGTCTCCGCAGAAATTGTCGATCACGAGCAGCGTCATCGGGTCCGCGGACAGCGCCGCCAGCTTCGACGCGAACAAACGGTTCTCGTCCATCGTCTCGTTCTCTTTTATCCCGCGGACCTTGAGGCGCCACGCGATCGCTGACCTGAGACCTCCGTCGCAGCTCAGCCACACCGCCGTTCTTTTTCGCTCGCCGTCATCGCTGACGGACGCCCATCCTTCGGCGAACTTCCCGCACAGCTCTGATTTCCCTATGCCGGCGGGGCCGCATACAAAGACCGTGTTACTTTTTTCCAGTAACAGCAACAACCGCAGAATATCCATCTCCCTTCCGGCGAACGCCGGCGAGGGGCGCGGATATGATGTTGCAACCGGACCCCTTGTATCTTCCTCTTCCTCTTCGGCCGGCGCTCCCCTTTCTCTTATCGCCTTGAGCTCTCTGACCACGTCCTCGAGATCTGCTCTGATGTTCCTCTGCACCTCGAGGCGACCCATTTTTTCTGAAACAGCGGAAAGCCGCCAGATCTTTTCGTGTACCGTCAGTATCAGGTCCTTTATCTCATTCCTTACCTTCTCTTCGCCGGCGTCCTTCACATTCTCCATGTCCGACGGGTCGACGTGCCTCGACGGCCCGATATCTTTGTAAAATATGCATGCGCATATCAGCTTACGGTTCATTCCGCTCAGGAACACTTTCTCAGCGCCGGCGCTTATCTCAAGACCGGAGAGCACCGGCATTATGTCGCCGGATGCTATCGTTCCCGTATTCGGTCTTCTGACCTCCCTGCCGAATACCGAAAGCAATGAGCCGCTGATCTTTTCCGCCGCGTACTCCGACAGCCATGCCGCAATTCTTTTCAGTAAGACGTCTGTCATCTGACACTACCGCTCGCTTCCCTGTATCGGCGTATATGATATAAGCGCCGCCTGTCCTGCCCGGCATCCTGACCGTACGTATCAGAGGAACAAGGCCATGTACAGCGGCAGCGTCAGCTTCCTGCCGTTCATGCCAACGTTCCCGGAGATCAGCTTCAGCGCGTACGGCGGCCCGTATCTCGTGATGTAATTGTCCAGGGAGATCGTCCTTCCGTTGCCGGCCTTGACCTCCAGCGGAATTATATTCTCGCCTTTCGTCAGCAGGAACTCGACCTCCTGCATGCTTTCCGGCAGTCTGTAATATCTCAGAGGTACGTTCTTCTTCAGAAGTATGTCGGCCACGAGATTCTCGTATATCCCGCCTTTCGCGGGCCCGGCCAGCGTGTTCATGTAAAAGCTGTTCTTCATCTCCGGCCCGTACATCGCGTTCAGTATACCGATGTCCGTGAGATATACCTTGAATTGCCCCGCACGGCTGTACGCGGGCAGCGGGAAGAACGGCGACGTCACGTTGCCGCATATCTTCACAAGGCCTGCGTCCGCAAGCCATTCCAGGCTGTTCTCGAGTTTTTGCGCGTTCGATCCCTTTTCCGCCGCCGAGTACATGAACCTCTTGTTCTCCCTCGCCAGATGGTCAGGGACGGAAGCGTAACATTTCCTCACTTTCGGCTTTTCGCTGCGGGAGGCATATTTTGCGATGTCGTCCAGATAGCTGGCGATTATGCCTTTCTGCTCCTCGTGCACAAGACCGAAGTTCTTTGTTTCCAGGAATATATTGACGACTGAGGGCATACCGCCGACCACCGCATATTCTCTCAGCTTTTCCATGAATGCGTCATTGATCGCCTTTGGAACGGGCTTCCTGCCGTCAAAATATTCTTTCAGATGTTCGATGTGGGACGCCTCGTAACCGACGGCCCAGAGGTACTCCTCGAAATCCAGAGAATACATTTCCACCTGCTTCTCATAGCCTACAGGAATAGACCTTGTGTTCTTGTACGATACTCCGAGCATCGAGCCGGATGCGATGCAGTCGAATCTGCCATCTTCGGCTATCGGCTTCAGCGCCGTCCGCGCGTTGCCGCATTCCTGGACCTCGTCCAGGAACAGCAGCGTCCTGCCTTCGGTGAACCTCATAGAGTTGTCAATGGACGTTATCTTCTTTATCAGGTCGTCCATGAGCAGACTGCCCTCAAAGGCGTCCTTGAACTCGGGACGGATGAAAAAATTTAACTCAACAATATTATCATAATACTGTTTCGCGAACTCCCTGACTATGAATGTCTTCCCGACCTGTCTCGCGCCTTTGAGGAGAAGGCACTTCTTACTCTTTTCCGCCTTCCATCCGACGAGGACGTCCATGATCTTTCTTTTCAACATAAGCTGACCCTGTCCATTGTCCTATGTGTACACAGCATATCATATATACATATTTTTGGACATTAAAAAAAGAAAAAATCAATAGAATTGGACATTGAAAAATGAAAAAAATCAATAGAATCGGACATACGGACCGTAATGACATCGGTCTGACACTTCATTCACGACCTCTGCGTCGATGATATCTTCGGCCGCGGTCCCGTGTGCGTGGCCGTATTCGCTATGTGCGCCGCCGTGTGCGGACGCAGAAAAAATATGAATTTTTTAATGTAAAAATATTCTCTAAAGAATAAAAATGACAACAGAGATTTTAATCATTGTCAGATTATGTGTGTGTTACGAAATTCGTAGCGGAGTGTTTGGAATGAACAAGATACGCGTTGCCGTTCTCGGCGCCACGGGAATGATCGGACAGAGGTTCGTGCAGATGCTTGAGGGCCACCCTTACTTCGAGATCGAGGGGATGTACGCATCCGAGAGGTCCGAGGGAAAGAAACTGAGGGATGTGCTCAAGGTCAGGGATCATGTGTATGCGGAAGAGACGCTTGACACAAAGATAGAGACAATGGACCTGAAGAAGATCGCCAGGAACGCAAGAGCGGCATTCAGCGGGATACCGTCCGATCTTGCCGGCAAGACAGAAAGCGATCTCGCGGAGAACGGCGTCGCCGTCTTCACCAATGCGGGAGCGCACAGAATGGACAGGAACGTGGCGATACTTATTCCGGAAGTGAATCCGAAGCATCTGCTGTCGATAAAGGATCAGGCGACGTACGGCAACGGCGGATATATCGTCACGAACGCAAATTGTTCGTCAACAGGCATAGCACCTCCGCTCGCGGCGATACGCGACGCGTACGGACTGGACTTCGTTTCGATATCAACGTATCAGGCACTTTCAGGCGCAGGATATCCCGGCGTCCCGTCACTGGACGCCGTCGGTAACGTGATACCGTTCATAAGCGGCGAGGAAGAGAAAATGGAATCGGAACTTGCCAAGATGCTTGGTACTTACGATAACAAGGAATTCAATTTCGCAAAGTTCAGAGCGCTTGCCAACTGCGCCAGAGTTCCCGTGATCGACGGCCATCTGGAATCGCTTGTCGTAAAAATGGACGCGACGCCGTCGGTCGACGAGCTTGCCGAGACGCTGAGGTCATTCAGGGGCGAGCCGCAGTCGCTGAAGCTCCCGTCGGCACCGGAACAGC
>WRNI01000007.1 GCA_009776695.1 Methanomassiliicoccaceae archaeon | reverse complement strand
TTTCATAGTGTTCATGGTGGCGGCGATCGCCGAAGCGGAACGCATACCGTTCGACCTCCCGGAGGCGGAGGCGGAACTTGTGGAGGGATGGCAGACCGAATACAGCGGAATGAAGTGGGGCCTTATCATGCTGGGCGACTACTTCCGCGGGTACGTCGCGTGCGCCCTCGGGGTACTGATGTTCCTGGGCGGATGGATGACCCCGTTCATCGGCGCCGGTCCGGTTCCGGAATTAGTGTTCCTGCTTAAGGTGTTCCTCGTGTTCTTCGTGTTCGCGTGGGTCAGGGCGGCGCACTGCCGTGTCAGGACGGACCAGATACTCAACCTCGGATGGAAAGTGCTCCTTCCGATGTCGGTCATCAACCTGATGATCGTGATCGCACTCATGGCGGGGGGGATAATGTGACGATAAAATATCTGGACAAGTTCCCGAAGAAGAACAATGCGCGTACCCTCTGGGTACTGAAACCGATGTGGGTGACGCTGAAGAAGATGTTCAAGACGACCATCCACAGACCGGTCACGATAATGTACCCGTACGAGAAGGAATGGGTGCCCGACAACTACCGCGGACGCCCAGGTCTCAAATTCGAGAAATGTCTGGGATGCGGCATCTGTAAGAGGATGTGCCCCACCAAGTGCATATCAATGATCGAGACGCAGGATGATAACAACAACAGCGTCACAAGACCGCAGGTGAACCTCGGGAGATGCATGATGTGCGGATACTGCGCCGAATACTGTCCGGTGAACGCGATGATCGTGACGCCTGATTACGAACTTGCGGCGTATACCCGTGAGGACCTGATATACGGGCCGCGCAAGCTCGCATTCCCGAAACACACGGAAATGATGGAAGTTCATCTTCGCGAGCACCTGCTCTCAGATCTGAGCAACGGCGTGAAGGACAGGCCGACCGCCTTCTACATGACGGACAGGCCGGTATTGGACGATGATAAGTGCATCGGGTGCTCAAGGTGCGCCAAGGTGTGCCCGACGGGAGTGATAGAAATGTACACTGCAGGCGAGAATGACAAAGGCAAGCCGATAAAGAGGCCTAAATTCGATCTCAGCAAATGCGTTTGCTGCGAAAATTGCGTTGAAGAGTGCCCGAAGGACGCACTCGCTGTAAAGGAGGTGCTGTAATGAGCATCGGCTCAAGCGTAGGGTCATTCATCGACAAGATATCCGATTTCGTGACGGACGCGCTCGACTACGTCACCGGTAATCCGGACGCGGTAGCGTTCATAGTGCTGGCGGCGGTGACCATCGCGGCAGCGATATTTGTTGTGATCTCCGACGAAGTGGTCCACAGTGCGTTCTACCTTGCGTTAACGTTCGTATGCGTCGCGGCCACGTACTTCTTCCTCGAGGCGGAGTTCATAGGCGTCGTACAGCTAATGGTGTACGTCGGCGCAATAACGATAATGTTCGCGTTCAGCATCATGCTTACGAGACGGACGATAATGAAAAGGAGGGATGACGATGAATAAGAAGACGTTACTTGCAGGCGTCGCGATAGCGGCCGTCCTGATGGTGATCTTCTCGGCGGTCATACTCTCCGATGATATGGACGCATATGATGACAAAGAACCGAACGGCGTGCCGTTCACGTCCGACGGTGACGAATTGGACGAAACGTCATTACCGTACGTGCTGTTCGAGGACTACGGCCCTGTGCTGCTCGTTCTCGCCGTACTGATGTTCGGAGCGATAATAGGCGGCGCCTACATTGCCAAGGAGGATGATGAAGATGATACCGATTGAGTTCTTCCTGGTATTATCGGCGGCGCTGTTCTGTGTCGGTATCGTGGGCGTTATTACGAAGACCAATGGCATCGTGATACTGATGTGCATAGAGCTGATGCTCAATGCCGCGAACATCAATTTCATCGCGTTCGCGTCATATCTGCATGATGCGCTCGGACAGATATTCGTACTGATGACGATATCCGTCGCGGCCGCGGAAGTGGGCGTCGGCATTGCGATATTACTGCATGCGTACAAATCGAAGAAGACAACGGACGTTGATGACCTTACGGTCCTGAGGTGGTAATATGATAATGGATTATGCTTGGCTGATACCTCTTATACCACTGCTCGGGTTCGTTGCTGTAGGGTTCTTCGGAAAGAAGCTGCCTGAAGGCGGCGGATACATAGCGATAGGCACTGCCATAATCGCTTTCGTTATTTCCGCGCTGGTCTCGTACGAATATCTGACAGGCGACCTGTTCGCCGCCAGTCAGCCTTATGTTGCTGACATACAATGGCTTGCGTTCGGGAAGTATGAGATCAATTTCGGCATTTACATTGACAGTTTAACATGCGTGATGATGCTGTTCTCGTCGTTCATATCGACGCTGATATTCGTCTACTCGATAGGCTATATGCACGGCGAAGGCCAGCGGAAGAGAAGGTACTACGCAGAAATTGCGTTATTCCTGTCCGGAATGCTCGGCCTCATACTTGCGAGCAACTACCTGGAGATGTTCATCTTCTGGGAGATAATGGGTGTTTGTTCGTACCTGCTCATAGGTTTCTGGAGCTTTAAGCACCCGGAGGGCGACGAAGCGTCGATAAAGGCGGCGTCCGCCGCCAAGAAGGCGTTCCTCGTGACACGTTTAGGTGACGTCTGTTTCATGACAGGTCTCTTCGTACTGCTGTGGTCCTTCGGTAACCTTGATTTCACAACGCTGTTCGATCCCGCCGAGATCGCGGGTGCCGACGGTACGATGATACTCATCGGCTCGCTGTTGTTATTCGGCGGTGTGATCGGTAAAAGCGCCCAGTTCCCGTTACAGGACTGGTTACCGGATGCGATGGCCGGTCCTACGACCGTGTCTGCGTTGATACACGCGGCGACGATGGTCAAGGCCGGTGTGTATCTCGTGGCAAGATCGTACCCGTTATTCATACAGAACGCTGATGTGATGTTACTTGTCGCAATAATCGGCGGTGTGACGGCGTTCGTGGCCGCTTCGATGGCCATGAACAATATGAATATCAAACGCGTTCTTGCGTACTCGACGATATCGCAATTGGGTTACATGATCATGGCGCTTGGCGCCGGTGGCTATTTGATTGCTATGGAAGGCGAGGTTGAAGCGTCGATAGGTTATACCGCAGGCGTCTTCCACATGGTGAATCACGCGTTCTTTAAAGCGCTGCTGTTCATGTGCGCCGGTTCTGTGATCCATGCCGTCGGTACAGAAGATATGAGAAAGATGGGAGGCCTCAGTAAAAAGATGAAGATAACGTCGGCGACGATGCTCATCGGCTCACTATCAATAGCGGGATTCCCGCTGCTCAGCGGGTTCTGGTCGAAGGACCTGATACTGGAAGCAGCTATGGAACCGTCGATCCTCGGTCTTCCGGCAGGAACGATATTTTTGTTCCTGTTCGCGTTAGCGGCGATCACGGCATTCATGACGGCGTTCTACATGTTCAGGATGTGGTTCATGACCTTCAAGGGACAGCCGAAAGAGGCGTCCGAGCACTGCCACGGCGAGTCGCCGAGATCGATGACGGTGCCGCTGATAATATTGTCAATATTCGCAGCGTGCTCCGGATTTTTGATATTCCTCGGTCTGAACAACATAATAACGTTCAGTGTCCTCGATCACGGATCGGGAGTTGAGTATCTGGTGGGCGGATTCGGTCATACTGCGGGGCACATATTCGAGTCGATATTCACCAACGTGTGGACGTACGTCTCAATGGCGCTGGCGCTGTTCGGTATACTTCTGGCGTACCTCATGTACTGCAAGGGATCGATAGATCCGGCGCGGTTCAATTCCAACGGTGAGTCGAAGATATACAAGTTCCTTACAGCGAGGTATTTCTTCCCTCAGCTGTACGATCAGATAGCCCTCAAACTCGGATACGGGGTTGCCAGAGGCGTTGACTACATAGATAAGAACCTTGTCGACGGCACTGTGAACGGAATTTCGAACGCCGTCGTCGGCGGTTCGGGATCAATGAGAAAGATGCAGTCCGGTTACGTAAGGGACTACGCGGCGTTCATTATCGTCGGCGTTATCGTACTTGTTGCGATACTTTACGTGATCGTGTCATGGGGAGGTGCGTGATATGAATTCATTCATACTTCCGCTGCTGCTCCTGATACCGCTGATAGGCGCGATACTGAGCGTTGCAATGAGCAGGAAACAGGAATATGCAAAGTACGTTGCAATAATATGCTCCGCCGTCACACTGGCGATAACGCTGTTCTGTCTGTACGATCTGTCGAATGCTGATTATGTGTACGCGCAAAGCAGCGCGTGGATCGACACCGAGTCGATCAAGATCAGCTTCGCGGTGGGCGTCGACGGGATGAGCATGCTCATGATACTGCTGACGTCGCTGCTTGTTCTGCTCGTGTCGGTGTTCTCGTCATCGGAAAAGGACAGGCCGAGCACCTTCTTCGCGCTGATAATGGCTATGGAAGTTGGTCTGCTGGGCGTGTATATGGCGCAGGACTACTTCCTGTTCTACATATTCTGGGAAGTGACGCTAATACCGATGTACTTCCTGATATCAGGATGGGGAGGGCCCAGGAGACATTATGCGGCGATCAAGTTCTTCATCTACACGCACGTCGCAAGCCTTGTAATGCTGATCGGTATATTCGCGCTGGCGATGCAGGCATCCGCCGGCGGGGCGCTGGACTTCTCGTTCGAGGCGGTGAAAGCTGCATCGATGGCAGGACTGTTCAGCCCGGCGTTCCAGCTTGTCGTGTTCGGGATGCTGTTCTTCGGTTTCGCCGTAAAGATGCCGCTGGTACCGTTCCATACATGGTTACCGGACGCGCACGTCGAGGCACCGACCGCGGGAAGTGTCCTTTTGGCGGGTGTGATGCTGAAGATGGGGTCATACGGTATAATTCGTGTATGTTTGGATGTGCTGCCGGACGGCGCTCATCAGTGGCAGACCGCGATGATCGTGCTTGCGATAATCGCGATACTGTACGGCGCGTACGCGTGCATCGCTCAGAAAGATCTCAAGAAGATGGTAGCGTTCTCGTCGATCAGCCACATGGGAATGGTATTGCTGGGAATAGCCATGCTTTCCGGCATTGGTATACAGTTCGCAATATTCCAGATGTTCGCGCACGGTCTCATAACAGCGGTGCTGTTCATGGTGTGCGGCATCGTAGGCCATAACGCAGGGACAAGAGAGATACCTCTGCTCGGCGGGCTGGCCGGAAAGATGCCGGTATTCGCGGCATTCATGATGTTCGGCTTCCTCGCATCGTTGGGTCTTCCCGGTCTTGTCGGTTTCGTGGCGGAGTTCGGCATAATAATGTCGTTCTTCGAATATCTCGCGGATATCGAAGTACTGTGGCCCATCGTGTTCGCACTGGCGTCTTTGATGCTCACCGCGGGTTACTATCTGTGGGCGATGCAGAGAACGCTGTTCGGCAAAGAAACTGATAAGATAGATCTGACGAACGTTCATGATGTAAGCAAATTAGAAGGAATATCGTTAGGCGTGCTTTGTGCGCTCATAGCATTGTTCGGCATACTGCCGGCATTGGCGATGGGTCTCATTGAGAATATGCCGCTCGTGCTCTGGGGGGTGGTGTGATGTCAGTCATACAGGAAGGTATTGACGCGTTAATGCCGATAATGCCTCAGTTCATACTGATAATCGCCGCTCTCATAGTACCGGCGATAGGTCTGAAGAGCGGCAAGGCATCGTCGATATTTACGATGGCCGCCGCCGCATTGGCGATAGCCGTGACCGCGTACATGATGTACGACGGCTACACGGACTCGTTCATGGACATCTTCGAATTCAATGACTTCACCGGTCTGATGACAGTGCTGTTCCTTATAGTGCTGATACTCGTCTCACTGATATCGTACAGCGGCAGCGAAACGAGGAAGCATCACGGCGAGTACTTTGCGCTGCTGATCGTCGCGACGGTGGGCATGATATTCGTGGCCGGCGCGTCGAACCTGATCGCGCTGTTCATTGGTATCGAGTTGGCAAGCATCTCGTCGTACGCATTGGTGGCGTTCAAGAAGAACGACCCGGCGTCGGCGGAGGCGTCCGTGAAATATCTGATAATCGGCGGTCTGTCAACAGCTCTGTCGTTATACGGTATCTCGTTATTATACGGACTCACCGGATCAGTGGCTATATCGGACGTAGCACAATATCTGGCCGAGGGAAGCTTCACATGGACGTACATCGTCGCCGTGATAACGGTGATCGCGGGATTTGGCTTTAAGATTGCGATGGTCCCGTTCCACTTCTGGGCACCCGATGTTTACGAAGGTGCTCCGACGCCGGTCACCACATTCCTGGCGATAGGGTCGAAGAAGATGGGTTTCATCGTCTTCTTCAAAATATTCCTGATGATGTTCATCCTCGCGCAGGTGCTCGGCGGCATACCCGAGATGCAGTGGCTGTTCGCATTCCTCGCGGCGGCGACGATGACGCTCGGTAATCTCATCGCGATATCGCAGACCAGCATAAAGAGAATGTTGGCGTATTCGAGCATAGCGCAGGCGGGATACATACTGATCGTTCTCGCGGTAGGCTCCTCATATGCGCTGGAAGGCGGTCTGTTCCATATGATAACGCACGTCTTCATGAAAGGCGGCGCGTTCATCGTTGTCGCGGCGCTCTGTGCGCGCGGGCTCAGCGAGAACATATCCGATTACCGCGGACTGGCAAAGAGGGCGCCTCTCGTCGCCTTTGCGATGATGCTGTTCTTATTCTCGCTGGCAGGCATTCCGCCTCTCGCGGGATTCGACTCGAAGTTCGTGCTGTTCTCAAGCGCGGTCACTCCCGACGGGACATGGATATGGCTTGTTGCCGTAGCGGTGATAAACAGCGCCATATCGCTGTATTATTACGCACGCGTGGTGAAGGCGATGTACGTCGACAAAGGCGCGTCAACGGAAAAGATGCGCGTACCGATGCCGTTCGCGATAGCCATCGCGATATGCGCTATTGCGACGGTAGCGATAGGAATATATCCCGGGCCGATAATCGAACTGTGCGAATCAGCGGTGAAAGCATTCCTGCTGATGTGATAAAAACCTCTTCCCTTTATCTATTTTATCATTGTTATGGAAAATAGCAGGATCCAATATAAACGTATGAAACAAGTGAAGGAAAGACAAATATGAATCCCCTGAACTTCTATGCAATAGGATTGATAAAGGTCTTCCAGAGACTGACTAGAGATAAGGATCATCGGTGTTTACACTATCCATCCTGTACAGAATATATGATACTTGCTTGGGAAAAATATGGTTTCCTCAGGGCGTTGTGGAAATCAATATACAGATGGATTAACTGCAGACCAGACTCGACCGCAGGCATTCCTTTCGAGGATTGGCCTTAGTGGGTTTTCTTCGTCATGCGGTTTCTAAAAAACCTTTTGGGACTTCAACTTTCAATAGGTTGAAAAGATCAAGTATATCTTCAGTGGAAACACCGAACGAATGAGCGGCGCTGAGATGATAATTGTAATCGGGTTCTATCTTCAGAAATTTGCGTTTATAGTAGTCGTACTTGAAATACGCCATCAAATAATGATATATCCCCTTTTCTTCGATCACAATTGCCGCTTTAAGATATTCAATCGCTTTGTCTATTTTTTTCTTTTCAGTGATAAATGCTGACTTTCCATTTAGCAAACACATTGCGGACACGTAATATGCAAAACTTCCTTCCGGGTTGGAGTCTATCTGTCTCTCGAAACACGCGAGTGCTTTATCATAAATGCCTAAACTCATGAAACAGATTCCGGCAGATCTATTCAAGGAGGGATCATTTGGGTTGGTTTTCAATGCATCGGAATATGCAGCCACATACTTGTTTATGTCCTGACGGCCGATCTTCAAAAGAGAAGAAAAAGAGGAAATCATGTACTCATAGCCGCAATATTCACAAACTTTAGCGTTAGACGATATCTTTGCGGCACAGTGCGGGCAGGCGAGTACGCGAACTTCCATGAGAACTCTCACTGATTTTTCTTTTCACGAATAAGATTTTTCATGGCCTGTATGTGTGTTTCATTCAGATTTTCTTTAGGATTATAGCCAGAAGAAACTGGCTCTCTCCCTGGGATGTTGAGTGTGAATCTGAAATATACTACGCCCCCAACAGTTTCTTCTTCAATATTTATGGAAACAATATCTTTGTAGAATATCTCTTCGGTCCAAATGGAGGTATCATAATCATAAACGTTCCATTTTTTCATATAAAATACTGCCTGTTTCTCTGTGAATCCTAAAATATATGTGCAGGAGTAGTATCCTCTTATTTTTCTGTCGCGTCCAGCTTTATACAGCTCTTTTCGCACTTTGACTCCATTTTTGAGTTCTATATCATCTACTACTTTTATCGGACCTGTTATAACGATTGGGTCGATGAGATTTGTTTCCTGCACATCGATGCCCCACTTCTCGATGGCATCACCAAATGTGGATTTTTCTGACTCCGTTATTTCATCAATATCCTTTTCGACCCTCGGGTTGCCTGATTTAGAAACGCCCCAGCAACCCCCCACGAAATACTTTTTGTTTTTCTCCCCGTTCATTCTTACAGTCATTATGACGACCCCTTTCTTAAACAGATATGGATACGAAATATATCAAATTAAT
This sequence comes from Methanomassiliicoccaceae archaeon, assembly GCA_009776695.1. Classification (GTDB taxonomy): domain Archaea; phylum Thermoplasmatota; class Thermoplasmata; order Methanomassiliicoccales; family Methanomethylophilaceae; genus Methanomicula. The sequence goes on along the minus strand of WRNI01000007.1, from coordinate 18,472 downwards.
CACTTCTTTATTTAGATTTTGAATCTTTTATAATTCTATTAAATTTGTGAATAGCGTATTGACATTTTGTATAAGCTGGAAGGTTTTAAGTACGTTATCTCTTTTAAGAGGGACAATGGGGCACCAATGGCACTTATCGATATCTGATGACCTAGTAAAGGTCGATGCAATTATCAAGGATGCATTACGGTCCGACAGGAAGGAACTGCAGGAGATATATGATTATGTGACGTCTTCCGGCGGCAAGAGGATACGGCCAGCGATGTGCATACTCGCCCACCGCGCATGCGGCGGATCGTGCGGCGACGATGTTCTTCACACCGCCGCCGCTTTTGAGATCATACACGATGCCACGCTGATACACGATGACATAAACGATAAGAGTGAGATACGCCGCGGACGTAAGACCATTCACGAGAAATATACCGTAACGAAAGCAGTGATAATGGGCGACCTGATGTTCGCCATAGGTTTCAAACTGATGGGGCCGGCGGACAGGAAGATCATCGACATGGTCGCAAGCACCTCGACGACGATGGCCGAAAGCGAATTCATTCAGAAAGAGTTTGAACATAAGCCCATTGTCACTGAAAAGGACTACATGAGCATCATACGCGGAAAGACGGCGATGCCAATTCTCGCATGCGCAAGGACGGGCGCGTTCATGGCCGGCGCCGATGATGACGTCATCAACGAGATATCAGGATTCGCGCTGGACGTTGGCCTTGCATTTCAGATAGTTGATGACATTCTGGATATAACCGGAGACCGGCTTTCCATGGGAAAGACAGCGGGAATGGACATAGCGGAAGGAAAGCCGACGCTCCCCGTCATCTACGCGATCTCAGACACTGTCCTCGGCCCCAGAATAAAGGAAATTTTCAAAGAGAAAGAGCCGTCGCACGAACATCTCAAAGAAGCTCTTGAACTGATAAGAAGAACGGACGCCGTCGAAAGGTGCAGGTCCAAGGCCAACGACATCGTCGAGAATGCGATACCTCATCTTTCATTCCTGAAGGATTCGGAATACAAGGATTCGCTGATAAGCCTCGCAAGATACATCGTAAACCGCGACAGGTGATACGTTGATAAGAACGGATGTTCTCGTTGTCGGTGCCGGGCCGGCGGGAAGCACCGCGGCGAGATACGCGGCATCAAAAGGCATTAACGTAACGGTGATCGAAAGGCGCCGCGACATAGGCGTGCCGGTCAGATGCGGCGAGTTCATGCCGTCCGTTGACGAAATAAGGAAAATGTTCCCCAACGCGTCCGATATCGATGATCTTTTCGACATCCCCGGCGACCTCATAATAAGAGAAACGGACGCGATAAGGCTGGTCGATCCTAAAATGAGAACAACGGAGATACCGTTCACCGGGTACACGACGGAAAGGGACAGATTCGATAAGCATCTGGCATCAATGGCCGAGGAGGCGGGAGCGGAGATAATACGGGGATGTGCTTTTCTCAGATCCGAAGGCAGCACGGCGATGACATCAGACGGCGAGATCGAATACAAAGTGATAATAGGCGCCGACGGGCCCGGTTCGAAGGTATCGAGAAGCCTCGGGCTTCCCAGACCGCAGGACCCGTACCCGGCGGTCACGGCGCAGGCGAGAGGGGATTTCGATCCCGTTGTCACGATGTTCTTCGGCGGTATCGCACCGGGCGCGTACGGATGGATAATGCCTAAGAAAGGGCAGGCGAACATAGGTATCGGTTTTTCACCCAAATTCGCGGACGGTACGTTAAGCGAATATTTTGACAAATTCGTTGCCAAGCACGAATTTGATGTGATAAGCAAAATGGAAGGCAAATACGTTCCCAGCCGGGGCCCTGTGAAAAGAACATACACGGAGAACGGAATGACCGTCGGCGACGCCGCCGGTCACGTGATATCGGTGAACGGCGGCGGAATTCCGTTGGCAATGATCGCCGGCAGGATATGCGGTTCCGCGGCAGCGGACAACGTACTTGACGGTAAGGCATTGGAGGAATATCAGAAGGAGTGGCAGCGTGCGATGCTTAAGCCGCTCAGGATAGCCGCGAGAGGGAAGATTCTTGCCGATCTGTTCGCATTCGGTTCCGACCTGAGAACAGGGATATGTATGAAGCTTCTGGGAAAGAGGAGATTGGGCAATCTGATACGATGTAAGCGCATCTTCCCGTGATTCATCTCTTTCTGTGAGCTTTCATTGATGATCCGCATACGGGGCAGTCGCTCATCTTCTCTTTGTACCATTTTCCGCATCCGTTGCACCGGTAATTCCATTTTTCAACCTTTTTGATGCCTTCCGTTCCTACCGGCCGATATTCAATGTTCATTATTTTACAAACATTCTGTATCGAAAAATCATCCGTCAGAACGATACCGTCAAGGTCTATCGCCAATGCTATCACATGAACGTCAACATCCGATAACCTTCCGGCGTCCCCGCTTTTCAATGCGGTCTCCCTTACTTTGGCTATCGCGCGTTCCGTGCATTCGGAAACACGGAGAAGATCGCCCCATCTGTCAACACGTTTGTCATTATATCTTCTGAGTTCGTCAACAACGCCTGCGGGAACCGCAATATCATCCTGCGGAAGGTCCTCCATTGCGAAAATGGCGGAACTGTCAAGTATCAGTACCATCGCATTGCATAACCGCATCGGTATTAATTACTGTGCGCCATCAGTAACAGTTTTAACCGATGATATCTTCATGGTCTGTCATGACGATAGAAGTGGACGATGACGTGAAGGAGATGATCATCGCGGAGGGCATAGATTACAGGCTGTCCACCACGTGCAGCGGTCCCGCCCTCGTTCCCACGCTGATAAAACCGGCGAAGGATACCGACGAGAAGATACAGATCGGCGATCAGACACTGTACATATCGACAGTGCAGCTTAACTTCGTCTCAAGGATAACGATGGACATGGTGTACGACCCGGAGAAGATATTCTCGTGCCCCGCGTTAAGTTCGCTTCGCGGTCTTTACTGAACGCGTTTCGCGGAGTCCGCGGACGCTGCCGCCATCTCATCAAATTCAAGGTATGACTGCTGCATAACAGTTCTCAATGGTTCCGCCTCGGTGATCGGCCGCTGAGGGACGACGCCGCAGGGAGACTCCGGCATTATGGATATCCCATATGTTCCTATTTCCTTGGCGACGGCCTCTATCTCCAGCTTATCGAGACCGATGAGCGGCCTCAGTACCGGAACGCTGAGATCGAACGATTCTGCCCGTATATTTCTGAGCGTCTGCGACGCCACCTGGCCCAAAGAATCGCCCATGACGATGCCTGAACATTCATTCCTTAATGCGAACTCTTTGGCAACACGCATCATCAGCCTTTTGCAGAGGACGCACTGATAACCGCTGTCGCAGTTCTTCCTGATGAGCGTCTGATTCTCGCCGTGAGATGCAACATAAAGCAAAATTTCCTTTTTTGTCACCGCGCTCAGGCGTGAGGCGATCTTTTTCACCTTTTCGAGACAGCGGTCATCGGTGTGGGGGCGGTTGTCCATATGGAGAAGTATCACATCGGCACCGGTCATCGCCATCTTGTATGCCGCAACGGGCGAATCGATACCGCCGGAAACGAGAGCGACGAGTCTCATCAGAACACGACGTTACCGTAATCGTCCGCCAGTTTCCTTGTGAACGAGCGGTCGCACTGTTCGCAGTAAAGCTGCGTCTTTCCCTTGCGTATCAGCTCTGATTTGCATTTGCCGCACAATGACATCACAACGCCCATATGCTCGTCCTTCGTGGAAAGCTGCAGCGACGGCTTTATTCCTATCACGACGGCTCTGACGCGGTCGCCTTTTCTTAATTCCTTTGATACATCGTCGGTATAGCCGGGCGATATCTTCGATACGTGTATCGTCGCGTACGTTTCGCCGCCTATATCCCTCAGCTTGCCGTCGCTTACAACGACGTCGGCGGTCGCCATGGTCGATCTCGTATCGGCTATCGTCGCAAATACGATGTCTCCTTCTTTCAGCACGTTCGGCGGGTTCGGTGATATGACGCGCGCGGTCATCTCCTCGTGATCCAATTCCAAAATGCCGATCTGGCTTGCGTATATCACACCGTCCGAGGCGAACGTTCCGTCGGACGCCAGATACTCTTCTTCCACGGCCACTTCGTCACCGGGGAACACTTCTCTTTTCTCTTTCATCTGAAATTCACCTTATAATTATCATGATAACATCAACGTTATGCTCTGCTTTGCTGTGGAACGAGAATGTGTGGGGTATATTAAACCTATACCTTCTCTGATAACAGAGCTCGCGTCCCGCGCTCTCAATATATTCTTTCACAAAACCGGACGTCGTTCCCATGTGCATTGAATAAACGGTATCACAAAGTTCCATCGCTTTTTCGAGGAACGGCCTGTCCGCGCTGCGCGACTGGCATCCGAACGGCGGGTTCATTATCGCCGTGTCGCCGTGTCTCACGGCGTCCTTTATATCGAGCACTTCGAATTCTACGTCAGCGCCGAACGCCTTTGCGTTCTCCCTTGCGACGGCGACCGCCTTTTCCGAAACATCGAATCCGTAAACGCTTCCGGCGCCGAGCATGAACGCCCCCACGGAGAACATTCCCGTGCCGCAGCCGAGATCAATAACATCCTTTCCGTGAACATCGTTTTCCGAGTACGCTGTGAAAAGAATGTCCGAGGCGATGACCGAGGGCGTCATATACTGTTCGAGCGAAGGATCCGGATCGATGAAATCCTTCATTCCCTGCAGTCTTATCTCAAGGTCCTTCTTCTTCATTCATATCGCCGCGGTGTTTGAAAAGATGTTAAGATGTTTGTGTCGCGGTCATAACAATGCGGTCATAACTCTCGCGGCTCTCGCCTCTATCGTCTCGATGCCGGTGACCTTGCTTGCGTACTCCGTCAGGCAGTTGATATCGCTGCGCTCTATGCAGTTCAGTTTGAATTTACGAGTTCCGGCCATCAGCTGTTTAAGGCCTTCGCCGATGCGGTCATGCCAGTACGTATATAAACCGACGGCGCCCCACGGTATATCGGTTCCCAGTTTCGCGTTCGGTCTGAGGCCCTGAACGGCGCTGCTCGATATGAAGAACTGTTCGGGCTTCGCACCGTACTGCTCGACGAACGACGACGGCAATTTACCGTTCTCCGCGAGCTTCACGTAATGGTTGCTCTTCATCACCGTGAGTATCGGGGTCCTTGCCATTGCTATCGATTTAACGATAGGACCGTCACCGAGATCGGACATTGCCATCGCCTTGTACATCTGCGTCTCGTTGACGAAACCGCCGGCAAATGAGATATCGGGCACGAATCTGCCCTGTTCCTTGAGCACACGGGCGCATTCGATCACCTGCGCGCATAAGTGCACCGTCGGAGTGCTCATCTCGTTCATCATCGGCACCGGCGACATTCCCGTTCCTCCGCCGGCGCCATCGAACGTAAGAAGATCTATCTTCGCTTTCGAGGCGCACCTCATGGTGAACGCGACAACCTCCGGTTTGTATGCGCCCGTCTTTAAGAACACGTTCTTGGCGCCTTTGCTTCTCAGCTGGTCTATATCCTCAAGGAACGACGCCTCGTCGGGGAACCCGACGCGGCTGTGTCTTTCGAACGTCTTGAAAAGGCCTTCTTTGAACGCTTTCTGTACATCTTTATCTTCGGGATCGGGCAATACAAGATATCCTCTTCCCTTGAGCTCAAGCGCCCTTTCAAGCGATGTTAAACGGACCTCACCGCCAATGGCCTTCGCTCCCTGTCCCCATTTTCTCTCGATGACGTCAACGCCGAGATTCGATATCGCGTATTCGTCCGCTCCGCCTCTTTTGTCCTCAACATTCGTCTGCACCACGATGGCACCGTTCTTGCCGTCCCACAGCTCTTTGAATGAATTCACACGGTTATCCATCTCAGGGGACTTCTGAACCTTGCCGTTTGAGTACACGGCGTCGCTGTCCATCCCGCAGATGTTCTCTCCGATCACTTGGCACACGCCGGTTATCGCCGAACCGACGGCCATCCCTTTCCAGTTTCTTTTGGCGACCGCTGTTGAACCGAGGCCGGCGATATGCACCGGCACCTTCATAGGTATCGGTCTTTTCGATCTTGAACCTACGACCGTTGTTATATCGGCGTTGTCGAAGAACGCCACGTCCGGGTCCGCTTCGATGCCCTTCGCACCGATGAGTTCCGACATTATCTGTATGTGCGACCAGTCAAGGAAGAAATTTTTATTGGCGGCTGCGGTGCTCGTGCCGAAATGCTCAGGGCTCGGGTATAATACTTCTCTGCCTCTGAACGTTGCCTTCCCCGTCTCGCACAGCACGTTGCACTCTTCGATGCATATCGGGCACATCCCGTTGAGGGGGCTTATGTCCGGCACGCGTGATTTTGTGCCCGTGGTCGATCTTGCGTTCTCGATCATGTTCATTACTGTCACCTTTCGTTATTTTACTATCAGAAGGGACACGAGCGGATATGATATAAATTTAGTGGGCATGTGCGCCGCGCGTTCGTTCAGGAAACTTATTCGAAGAAGAAGTGCGACGGCGATTCCGGTCTGGGCGAAAAGCACGATTCGCTTATCTTTTCTATCTTCGCGGGATATGATGATAATGATCCGATAACGCTGCGCATCGTATCCTCAAGCCGCTTCGGCGGCGATATCACGCGCGCGTTCAGCACAAGCTTTCCGGGAGAGGATATGAATCGTGAACCATATATGCCGTCCACTTGTATGGACTCTTGAACGAGCGACATCTTTGCCGATGCTTCTGGCGAAGATATTATCACCTTGACATGAACGATCGCCTTCGGGCCGTACTCTCTGGCGACGCCTTTCATAATGTCCGACGCCACGGAGTACATGTCCACTTTGTCGTTCGGTGTTATCGTGAAGGTCCCGGAGTACCAGCCGAGCTTCGCTTTCTCAAAATCGAATCCCCTGTTGCCGTCGCGTTCGGCGGTCTTGGTGCTGACGCGCTCGGAAAGTATGATATCAACAATTTTATCAATGTTCCTGAGGTCGGACGATGATGTTTCGATGATGTCCGCATCAGGCAATATCTTTCTCAGCTCCTCTTTTATCTCAGAGATCGCTTCCCGGCGGACCATGTCCGCCTTTGAAAGGATTATCACTTCAGCCTCTTTTATCTGATGCGCTGGTATCAGGTCGACGGACTCAACGGTTCTTTCCCCGGGCCCGGAAAGTATGCCGGCGGCCCGTATGCAATCGATAACAACAGTGAACGGAGCAACGCCGAACTCATCAGGATATAACGTTCGCAGAGGAGCGACCACCGAGCCCATGATGTTCGTTGATGTACCGATAGGTTCGGCGATTATCACGTCCGGCCTCCCGGCGGAGACAAGCGTCCTTGCGCTTGTCACGAATTCGTCGAAATTTGAGCAGAAACATCCTCCGAGTATCTCGCGCACATCGAATCCCGCGTCCTTTGTGAATTCCGTATCAACGAGAACATCGCCCTGATCGTTCGTTATCATCGCAACTGAAATTTCATGCTTATCCCTGAGCGTCCTCGCAAGATTGACGGCAAGCGTCGTCTTGCCGGCGCCCAAATATCCGCCGAGAACAAGGAACCGTGTTTTGCCGGAAGGCGGTGCGCTGTTGTTTCTTTTCATGAACGTGCACCTGTCGCACGGTATGGTAAGAATACACTGATCGCCGGCGACCAGCCCTTTCAGCGTTCTTATTATGCCGGCGTCCAGAGGGCTTAGGTCATTCCTGCCGTTGACCTTAAGAGTTTCCTCTTCCGCTTTGCTGATACTGTCAGATACTATTTTCTTGTCGATGAGCGATCCCATGCACTCCTTTCTTTCATTCTCGGAACACGAATCGCATCTTAACCCGACGTCGGACACCGGTCCGAACAGTTCCGCCAGCGGGTCGATGACATATATCCTGCGGTCCTTTCCGATCGCGATGTAAACGGCGTCCGGATTGGCGGGNACGATGAATTCCATACGCGCCCCGCGCACCTTCTCCTCTTTCGCCACCTTCCAGAATGATGAGAGGTGGTCGCTCATCTGATACGACAATTGCTGATATTTTATTCCGAGGCGGTCGGCGAGGTCCTGTTTCGATACAGGACCGTAAGCTTTCGTCATTTTAAAGAGCGCCGTAAGTATACGCTGGCGCATCTCATGATCATGCACCGAGATATACGTCTGCGGGTCCAGACAGACTATTTCCATCTTGCAGTTTGCCACGTTATCGTGTATGATAAGTGTTTATTTATAATCAGGGGTACCATTAATAATATGGAAGATGTTGCATCAGCAGGCAATATCAATGAAAGACATCAAAGCTGACGTTATAGATGCTAAAGCTTCCGCCATAGCGCTTTCCGCAATTGACACGGAGACGAAGAACAATGCGCTCGGCGCGATGATCAAAGCGCTCGATACTTTCAGGAATAAGATAAACGATGCCAACGCAAAGGATATGATATCCGCGGACGCGATGAGAAAGAAAAACGAACTTACAGATGCGATGGTCAAACGCCTTAAGGTGAACGACGAGAAGATAAACGGAATGATCGACGGTATCAAAGATGTCATAAAATTAAGCGATCCGGTGGGCGAGACGATGTCGGCCGTTGAGCTTGATGATAATTTAACGTTGTATCAGATAAGATGCCCGATCGGTCTGATAGGCGTGATATTCGAATCAAGACCGGACGTCGTCCCGCAGATAATGTCATTATGTCTCAAGAGCGGCAACGCCGTGATATTCAAAGGAGGCAAAGAAGCGGTGAACACCAACCGTGTTCTCTTTGATATCCTGTCGGAGGCGGCGTACGCCGCCGGTATACCGAAAGGGGTGTTCTCGATAATGGAGACGAGAGAGGACGTATCGTCAATTCTGAAAATGGACGGATACGTCGATCTTCTGATACCGAGAGGTTCCAACGAATTCGTGAAGTACATTCAGGACAACACGAAAATACCGGTGCTCGGCCATTCCGCCGGGATATGTCATGTTTACGTTGACGAACACGCGGACGAGGATAAGGCGCTCAATGTTGCGTTGGACTCAAAGATACAGTACCCGGCGGTGTGCAACGCCGCGGAGACGCTTCTTGTGAATAAGAGGATAGCATCATCGTTCCTTCCGAAGATAGTGAACGCGTTCGTCATCAACGGCGTCGAGGTACGCGGGGACGAAGAGACGGTAAGGATGATCGGGAAAGGAAAGATAAAAGAGGCGAAGGCGTCGGACTGGGACGAGGAGTACAACGATCTCATAATCTCAGTAAAAGTGGTCGATTCGGCGGACGAGGCGATAGAGTTCATAAATAAGCACAGCTCGAAACACACCGATTCCATTGTAACTGAAAACAAGGGCACTGCGCTTAAGTTCGTTGATCTTGTGGACTCGTCAAGCGTTCTCGTGAACGCTTCGACGAGGTTCTCGGACGGTTACAGATACGGAAAAGGGGCGGAAGTGGGCATAAGCACGAACAAGATCCATTCACGCGGTCCCGTGGGAATGGAGGGGCTGACGATATACAAATACGTGCTCGTCGGTAACGGTCACGTGGTGAAAGACTATGCGGGAAAGAATGCAAAAAAGTTCAAACACCGCGCACTGAACGATAAATTTGAGTTGTGATCCGGATGAACAGGAACGAATATCTCAAAGGGACGCACCGCATCGTGATAAAAGTGGGAACGTCATCAATAACGAAAGGAGGTTCCGGCGCATCGACGGAGTTCATGGACTCCGTGGCCGAGCAGGTGAAGCGTCTGAAAGATAAGGGAATGGAAGTTCTCATCGTCACGTCGGGCGCCATAGGCATCGGATTATCGACAATGGACGCGCGTCCGCGTTCGCGCGAGATACCGATAAGGCAGGCCGCCGCTTCAATAGGACAGAGCGTTCTGATGCAGAAATGGAACGACAGCTTCCAGAAACAGAAGATATCGATCGCTCAGATACTGCTGACGTATGATTTCTATTCGGACCGCGAGAAATATCTGAATTTAAGGAACGCGGTGCAAACGTTACTGGAATACAAAGCGGTGCCGATATTCAACGAGAACGATGCTGTATGCGTAAAAGAGATAGACGCAATGTTCGGCGATAACGACACGTTATCGGCGATGGTGTCCATCAAGATGGACGCCGACCTTCTGATAATATTATCGGACGTTGACGGCCTTTATGATAAGGACCCAAAACTTTTCAGCGACGCGGTGCTGATACCAACAGTCAACGAAATAACGGATGCGATAATAGCATCCGCCGGAGATCCGACGTCACGCGTCGGCACCGGCGGCATGAGAACGAAGATACGCGCCGCGGAGATATGTCAGGAATCGGGATGCAGCATGATCATCGCGAGCAGCAGCGTCGATAACGTGATAGAAAGAGTGGTCTCCGGTGAAGAAATAGGAACGATATTCACCGCCGACAAGAAGGAAAGGAAGAAGAGCAGCTGGATACGGCACGCTCACGCGTCAGGGTCGATAGAGGTGGACGAAGGGGCAAAGAACGCACTTTCGAAGCACATGAGCCTTCTCGCCGTCGGAATAAAGGAAGTGACGGGAAGGTTCGACCGCGGTGACGTTGTCAACATTACGTACGACGATAAGATAATAGCGAAGGGGATACCCGACTACAACAGCGACGACATATCAAAAATAAAAGGGATGCGGAGCGACAGGATGTCGGAAGTGCTCGGCCACAAGAATTATGATAACGTGATAAGGAGCGAGAACATCGTCATCATGTGAGCCGCCGAACACCAGATCTCACCGGAAGCGTTGTCAGATCGGGTTGCGAAGACAGCCTGATTAGTTTTAAATATCTGCGCGCTGATGGAATACAAGGAGAAGAGTGACGGCCCCGGACCGAGTCTTTAACGCGGGCCGGACGACCGTTGTTTAAGGTAAGTCAACACGAATAAAATGATGTTACCTATGGTAACGGTGAACCTTATCCGTATGCGCCGGTATTGGTTCCGTATGCGCACGATCTCCGACACGGTCCCGGATCTGCCGATGCTTGGAAGTCGCGGCAGATCCGGACTTCCCGTGTTACCGGCCTTTGTGCCATATGTATAACTCGTATATATTGTATCATTCCTAAAGAGCCAGGTTAACGGCGCGCGCATCATTTGGACGATTGGCGGACGGCAGGAATCTATGAAGATCTGGGAGAACTGCGTAACCGTGAGAAGTATTCGAGACATTTTCAGGACATACGGGGCATTTTCGTAATTTAGCTGATTATATAGTGTGTGCCCTTCCCTTCTCCGGACCTTTTGAGTATATTCATTGAAACCAGTCCGTCTAGGTCTCGCAATGCCGTTTTATTGGTAGTATCATTTATCGTTTGATATTCTCTGTTAGTTATTTTGCCCCGTTCTTTGACATATAACACAGCCTGTGTAGCAAGTTGGCAAAGAACATACCGATCCGATAACATATCTGACCGTTCGGATTGTGCGGTGTGGTGGGCCCGGCCGGATTTGAACCGGCGACCTCCTCCATGTCAAGGAGACGTCATAACCCCTAGACCACGAGCCCGGTAGGCGTGAGATAAGTTTCATGTTATTATACCTTTTTATCTTCCGGCAGGCACGGGAACGGATAGGAAAGCAGGCGGTCATACCGATGTCAGGCCACGGTCACCGAGACGGTGACAGAAACGTATTAAACGGGCGAGCGGCTTGTACGTTCATGGAAGAATTAAAATTGTTCACGAAGGACAACTGCGGAAAGTGTGAACACGTAAAGGAAAGAATGCCCAAAGGACTTAAGATACAGGTGATAAACGCGGACACCGTTGACGGTCTGGCGGAGGCGGCCTATTACGAGATCGTGGAGAAAACGTTCCCTGTGCTTGTTATCGACGGCGAGGTCGTATGCGGCGCCCTTCCGATACTGGAAAGGCTGAACGCCGTTACGGGACAGAAATGATCACTCTCGGTATCGAAGGAACTGCGCACACGCTCGGCGTCGGCATCACCGACGAAAAATGCAGTGTGCTTGCGAACGTCATCGACATGTACAGACCGCCTGAGGGCGGGCTGCACCCGAGGGAGGCGGCGAACCACCACGCGGACACGGTCGCCGCAACAATATCAAAGGCGCTCTCGGACGCGAACCTGTCGCTTGATGATGTGGACGTCGTCTCATTCTCCAAAGGTCCTGGACTCGGTCCGTGCCTGAGGGTGGCGGCCACTGCCGCGCGTGCTCTTTCCGTACGTCTGGGCATACCGATAATAGGCGTTAATCATTGCGTTGCGCATGTCGAGATCGGCAACGCGACCACCGGATGCAAAGATCCCGTACTGCTGTACGCATCCGGCGGCAATACGCAGGTGATCGCCTTCGCCAACGGCAAGTACAGAATATTCGGCGAGACGTTAGACATAGGGATAGGCAATATGCTCGACAAGCTTGGAAGGGAACTCGGTCTCGGATATTACGCCGGCCCGACCATTGAAAAATTGGCAAAGGAAGGAAAGGAACTGCTCGATCTTCCGTACTCGGTGAAAGGGATGGACATGGCGTTCTCCGGCATCATGACCGCAGCCGTTTCATTAAAGAAGAAAGGGCACAAGCTTAACGATATCGCGTACTCGGTGCAGGAGACATGTTTCGCGATGCTCGCCGAGGTCACGGAAAGGGCGATGGCCCACGTCGGAAAGGACGAAGTTCTCATGGGCGGCGGCGTTGCTCAGAATTCGCGTCTCAGGGACATGATATCGGAGATGGCGTCGGAAAGGAACGCGAAGATGTTCGTTCCGCCGCCGAGATTATGCATAGACAACGGCGCGATGATAGCATGGTTAGGTCATCTCATGTATGATTCGGGAGTAAGGATGTCGATCGATGAAACAAAAGTGGAGCAAAGGTTCAGGACCGACGAGGTGGACGTCACCTGGCGTTAATTTGTTTTCCGATGATCTTATCAAGCGCATCAAGGAATATGTTCTCATTGCCGGCGGGGAACCATGCGCCGCTCGCTATCTTGTGGCCGCCTCCCCCGCCGCCTGCGCTCTCGCCGGCGAGTCTCATCGCCTCGGAAAGGTCGACCCCTTTTCTAAGTATAGGATGGGTGCACCTTGCCGATGCTTTTGTGACACCGTCGGAGACACTGTACCCTACCGTCGGTCTGTTCGGGTCGGCGATGAATCTCATTATCGATTCGCACAATATGCCGGTGAACCCCGACGTCGTATTCTCGAAGTATTGAAAGTTATTTTTTTGGCCCAGACCTTTCGAGTCAATGTCCCTTAAGGCGGATACGATCATCTCACGCGATCCGGCGTCCTTCGTTAACGCGTCGTTCATGCATCTCTTGTCGCCGAGTCCCAATCCTATGCCGATGCCTCCGTTGCCCGACCGCCCGCATGAGTTAAGAAGGGAGGCGAACGTCAGCGCGTCGATGTTCCAGTCCTTTAACAAATATCGCGTTCCGGAGATCTCGTCGATCACCTCTTTCATAACGTTCTGCTCCAAAAGCTTCACCGCGATCAGTGACGATAATTTCCTCCGCTCTGCGTCGCTCAGGTCCGCTGACGATCTTCCGGCGTCAATGCCCGCATCCTTCAGTAACGACGACACACCGTCCGCGCTGCCGCTCACGCCGCGTATGTACGGTTCCGCTGAAACATAAAGGGAACTTATCAGCGGCCCGTCGGGTATCAGGGAGCCTTCCGCGGTCGTGATATGACCTCGTCGTTTTCCCTCGCTGAATAAGTATTCGTTAACGCCCGAAAGACCTTTAAGATGCTGTTTGTCGCCGACTATGCCCGCGAACGCAATTTGTACGAGGTCCCAGTTGTTCTGGTCAACGGAAACGGAGAAGAGCATCGCGACCGACGCGCCGCATCCGCCGTCCTGCCCGTCGATGCCGAATGAGTGAGGATTCGCGTAATACACATTCTTCGCAGCGGTATCGCCTTTGTGGTGATCCAGAACAATGACATCCGCGTCAATCTCATCAAGAGCGCCGATGTACGATGCGCCCATATCAGCTATTATTATGCATCCGGCGCCGCATTCTTTTATTATCCTCACGTTATCGTCGTTCAGTGTGCTGAATAACGTCAGCGTAAACCTTTTGCCTGCGCGCATCAGTGTTCTCGATAAGATTATCGCCGCGGATATACCGTCGGCGTCATGATGCGAAAAGATGTGAATGTTATCATGTTCTTTTATAACATCGGAAGCGGGAGATAAAGATGAAAAAAGTTTGAGGACGCGTTCGTCCATGGAACACCTTACTTGAGCATCAGTTCCGCTGTCTTGAGCGAATACTTCCAATCGGCCGGAAGAACACCGTTGTCCTTGTAATAATGTTCAAGCCTTCTGATCTTCGATTCGATAAGCTGCAGTCCCCTCTTGTTGGAGTGGTCGCCTCTGTTATCCCTGAGGTGCACGTTCAGCGAGATAGCGCGTCTCATAAGACTGGAGAGATCCTCGGGCAGCGCTGACGCGACACCTTTCTCTTTCATTATCTCGGTTATACATTTTCCCGTCAGCAGTTTAACGTCCGGCACACCGTACTGATCTCTTAACGTAAGCCCGATCCTGGCGGATGTGTACCCGTCCTTTGCCATCTTGGCGACGAGCTCCTCCGTCTCGGCGGCGCTGAGGGTCACCCATTCGGGACTCTCCGATACCATGGGGCGTACTGAGCACGATCTTCCTTTTCTTCTTGCATGCATTCTTGCCATTACTGATCCTCCGAATCATCTAATTGGCGGCTAGGCTTTCTGCGGTTACATACTACAAGTATAAAAGCTTGATTGGAGCGTCAGACGAACGGCAATTCCGCCGCCACCGCGGACCTGGCCCATTCCAATACGCCGTTATACTCTGAGCGTCCGAACGCAAGGTCCTCCGGCACTTCCGAGAACATTTTAGCCGTGAACTCTCCGCTGCCGATCTTTCCCAGAAGATATGCGGCGCACACATGGCAATCGTCTATGCGCTTCGTCGATATCACGTCTATCGCGTATCCCGCTTCCTCAGCGAATTCGCGCTCCGCAGCTTCGATAATGCTTTCGCCCTCCTCCGTCCTTCCGCCGGGCATCTCCCATCCGTTCCTTTTCGGGTTGAAGACCATTAAGAACTCGCCGCCGAGGAACGCTATCGTGTACACCGTCATCATTGTAACGCCTCGACAACGATCATCGCGTGCGCATTCTCATATGGTTCAAGAGACATCGCATCCAGTATGCGTAAATCACGTTCTTCAAGACGTTCCCTCGCCTTCTGAAATATTGTTTCCGGCTGTGCCGTAACGTCCTCTGACCTTGCCTTTATCGATACCATTCCGTACCTTGCGGAAAAACATTCCATGTTGTCGGCGAGCATATCTGCCTGACCTTTCTGCGCAACATCCTGATAGACCACGTTAACATTATCCACGGCAAAACGATAACTGTCGGGCGACGCGGCGTCGCCGAGCACCGGTATCATATTCTTACGGTGATCGCACACTTTCACAAGATCGCGGAATGTCCGCTGTGAGATCTCGACGCAGAATATCTTTCCCCCGGTGACGATATCCGAGATGTGACTCGCCGTGGTGCCGCTTGCCGCGCCCAGGTAAAGAACATTGCTTTCCCTTGTGAAAGGGAAGTGCTCTCCGCCAGCGCAGATATATGCGGACAGTTTGCTCCGCCTCGGGTCCCATATACGATATTCCTTTCCCGAAACATTTGATAAACGTTCGCCGTAAACGCGTCTTCCGGGGTCAAATGATAACGTTGCGGGCCTTCCGTCAATGTATTCGATATTGTCGTCAGATACGGGCATCATTGTAAGTGATGCGCATCTAATAGATAAACATCGGCGAATTGATATATACACGCCTTTCTCTATTCGTCACGATGATGGACATCCTGAGCGAAATAGCGCAGAGAATACGGAACGCGATAAAACTGATACCGGACGCGGAGACACGCGGGAAAGAGATATGCATCGGAAAGGACGGAACGCCGACCACGCATATCGACAAGATAGCGGAGAACACCGTTCTCAGCTATCTTCAGGAGAAAGATATTTTACTGAATGTTCTGAGCGAGGAGATCGGTTTCGTGGACAACGGCGCATCCGAGACGTTGGTGCTTGATCCGATAGACGGTACAACGAACTCGGTGATGGGCGTCCCTCTTTACACGGTTTCAATGGCAATAGGGAAGAGATCGCTGAAGGATGTTCATACCGCGTTCATAGAAAATCTGGTGACCGGTGACAGATACACAGCGGAGAAAGGAAATGGCGCATATCTGAACGGATCGCGCATACATTCAAAGAAGCACTCCGATCCCGACGATCTGATGATGATGATCTACCTCGGCAACGGGGCGCATCCCGATTCGTTCGCGCTCGCCAAGCATGTGCGGTCGTCAAGAGCGTACGGATGCGCGTCCGTTGAGATGGCGTTGGTCGCCACGGGCGCCGCGGACGGCTTCCTGATGAACGCCGAGAACAGCAGAAGGTCGATACGCGTCATAGACATAGCCGCAAGCTATCTTCTGCTGAAAGAAGCGGGCGGTGAGATATACAACCTTGACGGCACCGATTTCGATATGCCGTTCGACCTTGACCACAGGTCGAATTTCCTGGCGGCGGCGAACAGGGATGTTTACGATGCGGTGATGCTGCCTCATAATATAAGGAGCAGGCACGGGCACAGGTACGGCATATACACGAACATGAGCCTCCCGAACGCGACGGACATATCAAAGAAGGTCATCAAAGCGCTGAAGGGCGAAGAGGTGATACTTGAGGACGAAATAGCAAACGCCCTCAAAAAGAAAGGATATCCGATAGAGGAGATGGACGTTGACATAATGGTGACCGTGGGCGGCGACGGGACGATACTCAGGGCGATGCAGAAGAACAACGCGTCAATATTCGGCGTCAACGCGGGAGGCGTCGGATTCCTGGCGGAGATACCCGCGGACAGCATCGAAGAAGGCATCTCAAGATTGAGGGAAGGAAGGTTCAGGATAGACGAACGGCTGAAGCTTCAGACGGTCTTCAACGGAAAAAGAATGGCCGACGCCGTTAACGAAGCGGTCGTTCATACTGATTCCGTAGCAAAGATAAGGCAGTTCAGAGTTTACGTCGACGGCCGTCTGGCGACGGACATCAGGGCCGACGGCGTGATAATAGCAACGCCTACGGGTTCAACATGCTACGCGATGAGCGTCGGGTCGCCGATAATAGACCCGCGCGTTAACGCACTGGTGATGGTACCGATGGCGGCGTTCAAGTTCGCCGCCAGGCCTATCGTTATACCGACGTCATCCAAAATAACCGTGGAGATGGCAATGGACAAAGGATGTCTGCTTGTCATTGACGGTCAGGAGGAGTATCCGATACCGGGCAATTCAAAACTTGAATTTACGATGTCGTCGAACTACGGAAGGTTCATAAGGTTCGATGATGACTTTTATTCAAGAATTCACGAGAAACTGGAGAGCGGCCTGTGAAGAGAGTTCACGCGATATCATGGGAGCTTATAGACTGCATAAACGAGTCGGCAAGATCATGCTATCCGCAGGAGTTCCTCTGTCTCACGAGGAACAACGACGGCATAATTGACGAATTATTACTCATTCCGGGAACGATATACGGGGACAGCCACGGTTTCCTCAATATGTGGATGTCCCCCGTGAACGCTAATATATCGGGAACGGTGCACTCGCATCCCGGATATTCGAACGAACCGTCCGACGCGGACATTGATTTCTTCAGCTCATGGGGCGGCGTTCATATCATCACGTGCCAACCGTACGACAGGTCAAGCTGGAAGGCGTACGATTCCAACGGCCGTGAACTGAGCATTGAAATGACGGAGTGACGGATGCGAGTCCGCGCATATACGTGCGCGCACACGGCGCGTGCACGCCCCACCGTCATCGGTATCAGTTGTCATCAGCCGCTGAGGCCGTCATCGCCTGCCGATCGGCCGCCGCAAAAAGGGCCGGCGATCCGAGGCATCCGGTATGTATTTCCGTGCTCATGATCACGATATTTATCATACATATCTGGCCGTCCGGCCTCATCTCTCACACCGCCTGTGAACAGTCAAAAACAGCAAAAAACATGCTGGATAGTACCTTAAACGGAGAAAAGTATATATATTGACCATATAAATAGCATCCTGCGCCCTAAAAAGGGCGAAATGTCAGAGGGATGTAAATGGCAATGGAAAGAATAAGCACAGATAAAGCGAAGCAGATAGCCAGGATAAAGGGTCTCCAGCCCGGTCTTGTGAAAGGTACCAAAGGCGTACAGTTCACGAAGGGAATGAACACCAGACTCCAGGTCATCGGCTGGGATGATTTTGAGAGAGCGCTTGCTACGAGGCACCTTGCGGTCTTCGAGAGCGGCGGCTGGATGAAGATAATGAAAGCGTAATACCTCCCGGTGCACCAAACGTTATTAACAAACGGAAAGGGGGCATCCGCCCCCTTTCCCC
>WRNI01000006.1 GCA_009776695.1 Methanomassiliicoccaceae archaeon | reverse complement strand
CGGGCAGAGCGCAAACGGCCATAACGGGAACGGTCACAACGGGAACGGCCATAACGGCGGCGGATCGAATGACAACGGGCAGAGCAATGATGTCACCGCGGCGCCGGGGAACGGACTTCCGTACGCTGACGGCAATATAAGAATAGAGTATCTCGATCACGGAACGTACAGGTTCATCGCTCTGAACGGGGAAGAGGACACCATATGGGAATTCCCTGTGGCCGGCATGCTTGGTCTCACATACGTGGGCCCTGTGCTGACCATCGATCTGAATCCCTACACGATATACATGCTGGTCTACAAAACTAACGTGTATTATCTGTGCACAATGGACAACACCGTTGAGAAGATAATGTAAATAAACTCTTTTTTTTCTTCCTTCCTTATCCTTTTTTTTTAATTTTTATTTCTGTCTCAGCGTGCGCCTTGCCGCCGACCGCGTACCGTGCGCTCGTACCAGACTTCGCCGGCCCGGACGGCGTGATCATTTTAAGCGGCGGTGCGTTATCAGTATCATGGATGCCAGCGACCCCTCGTCAGGACCTTTGCCGCCGGAAGATATCGCCGATAGCATAAAGGAAGCGAGACAGTGGGTAAGCACATCAGCACTTACGGAAGATCAGAAAAAGGATGTTCTCAGAGAGATAGACGAAATAGAGAGGATCGCGAAAGGTGACGGCGAACCGAAAAAGAAGAAGAACACCATACTCGAAACGATAGAGGGGATCGCACGTTTAAGCGTTGAACTTGCGAATTTTCTGGTATACCTTATACCATGAGACGGCCGCGCCGTCCCCTTGGTGGGCTTCGCCGGTGCCTTCGCTGATACTTTTTCGGAGTTCGTTTTGTCCGCCATGATATGCTTTGAACTGTGTGCACGGATCACAACACATGTTTAATTCCGTGTGATCAGCTGTTTTTCAAAAAGCATGTATTCAAATCAAGTTAATTTTATATATCTCGGCGCAGATAGAATACCAAGGAGAAGAGTGACGGTCCCGAAGGACCGGGTCCTTAACGTGGACCACGCGACCATTGTTTAAGGAATATCAATGTCGAGAACGACTATGACGTTCCTGAGGACAATGGTGACCTGTATCCGGATCCAGCGGTTACGGTGCGTGAATATCACCCCCTCCGCACGGTTCCGAATATGCCGATCGCTTGGAAGTCGTCGGCATATCCGGACTTCCCGTGTTACCGGCCTTTGCGCTATTATCTATCATGTATATATGATATATTAAAGAAAGCACTGTTAAGAACGTTGCTGTACAGTGCGTGTTATCTGCCTTATGCATAATGGTCTTTTCTGATGCTGCGCATCCTCATAAATTTATGATCGTCCGCCGCACCGAGCCCGTTAAGCCGTTAACGATGTTTGCTGATTTGATACTCATGTTCGGCGTTATATATCCGTAATGCCAACAGATACGAGGATGGAAACGGGGACCGATAGTTGCACTTCGCGTTGCACTTCACACGCGCGCTCGAAGTGCAACGGTTAATATGCTTGTAATCAAATGATTACCTCATGTCAAAAAATCTCATCAGAAGAGGAACAGAGGAAGAGGCCGCTGATGTCTTGGCATTATTGGGCCGAATGAGCAGCACGTACGCAATAAACATGCTCCAGTTACAGGAGAAGGTCGGGCTAACGTACAAAGAGGCACGGGCGTTTCTGATCCCGTATCGCGAGAACGCACACGCGATGGCTCATGCCCTCGATATTGACATCCATTCTGTCTACAACCTTCAGCGAAAGGCAAAAAAGAAGATCAAAGACAGCGGTTACAGTTTAGAGGAGATCTTTGAGGACCATATGCCTGTAAGTCCGGGGCCGATATTTGTTTCGTACCATACGGACAAATAGTCACATCTCGTATGCGCGAAGTGCAACACGGATCGGATATATGCAGAAAGCGGACGAAGAACTTAAGGACGCGATAAAAGACCTTGACAAGCGATTGAGCGCGGACATAAAAGAACTGCGCAACGATCTGAAAAATGACCTAAAGACGATATGGTGGAAGCTTGGCCTCATTACGGGTATGATCGGGCTTCCGGCAGGTCTCGTCGGCGCGATATTCATAATGTGAACAGAGACGATAAACCCTCAGCATCTTCTTCTATGCGAACATTACGAGTATGTCTTTTCCGTTTTTATTTTTGATCTTGACCCCCAAGAATAGTTCATCATTACTATCACTATCCTCTTTTTTGAAGATTTCGAGTTTGACGCCGGAGCCGTTGTTCCATGCGTCGATGATCTCTTCTGCAATTTCTCTTTTCATTTTCACTCGCCCTCCCGTTCTTTTCTGTCCATTTCGTTCATCTTATATCTAGCTAACCTCCGCGCATCCGATACGGTGCTCTGGTCGCTGCCGAGCAACGCCGTGATGATGGCGTTCACGAAGTTTGTTGATTTGATAATCGTTTCAGATATACGGAAAGTTGAAATAGAATACCAAAGATTGACGGACTCGGCGTCGGGATAGCATAGAGGCTCTGCGGCGGACTGCAGATCCGCACACGGGTGTTCAAATCTCCCTCCCGACTCCATTCCGCACCTCTCCGCGATCTTCGGAATATGCCTCTGAATTTTGAGAATAACAGCGTTAAAACAAAAGTTATTTAAATAAGCTTTAAATACAGACGCCCTAGGTGAATTGATGGCGAATATGAATATTGAGAATGTTGTCGCGTCCACGTCACTTGGACAGGAACTTGATCTGAACTCCATAGAGATCGCATTGGACGGCGCTGAATACAATCCTCAGCAGTTCCCCGGCCTCGTATACAGGCTTAAGGAACCGAAGACCGCCACGCTTCTGTTCAGGAGCGGGAAAGTGGTCTGCACCGGCGCGAAAAGCCTTGATGATGTCAAGATCGCGATAGGCAAGGTCGCAAAGGACCTTGAGAAGGCGAACATACACATCAAGATCGAACCCAATATCGAAGTGCAGAACATCGTCGCGTCATCGGACCTCGAGCAGGAGATAAACCTGAACACCGTAGCTATCACCCTCGGTCTTGAGAAAGTGGAGTACGAACCGGAACAGTTCCCCGGTCTCGTTTACAGGCTTGATGATCCGAAGGTCGTTGTTCTTTTGTTCGGATCGGGCAAGATGGTATGCACCGGCGCCAAGGTGCCCGGCGATGTTGTCCGCGCTGTTGATAAGATCGCCGCCGAGCTCAGAGCGGCCGGCCTGATGATGTAAAAACCACTTCCATCAATAATTTTTCCTTTGTTGAAAGTTTACGTTCTGTGAAGACCGTCCCGCATCCGTTACCGCACGGATGCGCCGAAAGAATAAAACAGCGGTAACCTCATTTTTAATACAGAATTGTTTATACGGAATATCATTCCTTAAGGTGCTCAATATGACACTGACCATTCACAACACGCTGACCGATAAGAAAGAGGTTTTCAGACCAATAGAGAAGAACAGGGTCAGCATGTACGTCTGCGGCGTTACCGTATACGACGATATACACATGGGCCACGCCAGAAGCATGATAGTTTTCGACGTCGTCGCAAAATATCTCAGGTATTCGGGTTATGACGTGAAGCACGTAACAAATTTCACGGATGTCGACGACAAGATAATAAACCGCGCTAACGAAGAGAACGTGGACCCGCTGGAACTTTCCGCAAGGTACATAGAAAGATATTTCAAAGAGGCGGCGGCCATGGGCGTCGGCCGCGCCGACGTATATCCGAAGGCGAGCGAGAGCATGCCGGACATCATAAAAATGATCTCCGACATCGTTGACGCGGGATTCGGCTACAGGACGGAGGACGGAAGCGTTTACTTCTCCGTCAGTAAGATAAAGAATTACGGAAGGCTCACGAATCAGAAGCTTGAGAACCTTGAATCATCCGGTCGCATTGCTACAGATGAGCAGAAACGCGATCCGATGGACTTTGCGGTATGGAAGTCAGCGAAGCCCGGCGAGATATCATGGGACTCGCCGTGGGGCAAGGGAAGGCCGGGATGGCATATTGAATGCTCCGCAATGATCAAACGCCATTTAGGAGATACGATAGACATACACGGCGGCGGCAATGACCTTATCTTTCCGCACCATGAGAACGAGATACTCCAGACGGAAGCGGTAACGGGAGGACCGCTTGCGAACTACTGGATGCATAACGGTATGCTGCAGGTAAAAGGCGAGAAGATGAGCAAGTCGCTCGGAAATTTCTTCAGAGTGAAGGACGTGCTTTCCGGATACGATAAACAGACGTTACGCTACTACTTCCTGAGCACGCATTACAGAGGCCCGCTGGTATACGGCGAAGAGGCAATGGAAGAGGCCGCCGCAAGTCTCAGAAGGATGTGGAACAATTACTCTGAACTGAAAGCGTACGCAAAGAGCGCAGACGGAACGGACGACGCTGAAAAGATGGTCAAAAGGACGAAGGACGAGTTCATCAGGAACATGGACGACGATATCAACACACGAGGGGTCATCAGCGCGATCTTCCAGATGGTGAGGGATACGAATAAAATGATGGCGGAACGCACGCTCAGCAGGAAAGGCGCTGAGGACTCGATAAAACTGCTTGACGAGATCGATACGATATTCGGCATCCTTCCCGGCGACGGCGTATCCGATGACTCGCTGGACGCTGTCATGAACATCATCATCGAAATACGCTCAGAGCTCAGAAAACGCAAACTGTTCGATATCGCCGACATGCTTCGCAACAAGCTGGACGAAGTCGGATTGAAAATAGAAGACACAGCGGAAGGCGCCAAATGGAAGAAGATCTGATAAGAAAGAAGGCGTCGCTGATCCTGGGAGGAGATGTTCTGCTTCCCAGCGGGTACAAAATGCCGTACCGCATATCACGGTCGACGGCGGGACCGGGCGCAGGAAAGCGTTCCGCCGTCTTCTCATTCGGCGGGATGCGCGTGAAAAAAGGGATATCGTACGATTCCGGTGAGTTCGAACTGATAGACGATAACGGTTCGTTGTCCCTGACCCGCCGCGGACAGCGGTTCATCGATGACGTGGAGATATTGCCCGTGGTATTCCACTCGCCGGAACAGGCATTCTTCAACCTTGACCAAAGATGCATTTACAACTGCAGGTTCTGTACGTCGCCTTTGCTGAAAGGCGACGCCACGAAGACGCTTACCGATGAGAAGATCGTTGAGATGATCCGCAACTCTATGAAAGAGCAGAACGTTATCTCCGTGGCTTTGACATCGGGCGTCGCGGGAAGCGTTGAGGACACGATAAAAAGAATGGTCTCATGCGTCAGAGCGATACGCGCCGAATTCCCGGACATACCGATAGGTGTTGAGCCGTACATTGATTCCGAAGATCAGATAAAGATGCTGAAGGATGCCGGCGCCGACGAAATAAAAATAAATCCCGAAACTCCGAGAAAGGACATTTTTGAGAATATATGCCCTGAACTGAGTTATGAAACGGTCATGGAGATGCTCAAAGCTTCCGTCAAAATATTCGGCCGCGGAAAGGTAACGGCGAATCTCATATTCGGAATCGGCGAGACCGACGGCGATATCGAAGAAGGAATGAGAATGCTCGCGTCGTTCGGCTGCGTTCCGACGCTGAGAGCGGTAAGGATAAATGACATCAATCGCCGCAACATGGAAGGCATCGTTCACGATGTGAGCGAAAAAAGAATGATACGTCTGGCACATATGCATAAGAACATACTCAACGAATATGATCTTACGACGCTCACGTTCAGAACGATGTGCTTTGAATGCGGATGCTGCGACCTTGTCCCGTTCAGGGACCTTTGATCTGTGACCTGTACGACAGTTCGTTCCTCAGCGCGCAGGCTTTGCATTCTTTGCCTATTGTCGGCTCGCCGCAGGCGCATTTTTTAAGGTCAGCCGGCGCTGAGTCCTTCATCAGGGACGGAAGTATCTGATCGTATGACGAAATTATACTGTGCCTCGTTCCCGGTGAACGTGTTTCGAGTTCATCAATAACGGACCTGAACTGATTTCTTAATGCCGCGTCGGAATATGGGCACACGCCGTCGTGAAAAGGTATGCCGGCGACGATCGCATACAGCAGCGATTCTTTTTCCGGTATCATCCTGAGCGGCTGTATCCTCGGTATCAGGCCGGGGCGCACATTCTTATGAGGGCCCAATCTCATAAGACGTTCGACGTCGCCCCTTGTAAAATTCATTAATATCGATTGCGCCGTATCATCAAGATTGTGACCTGTTGCCAGATATTTTGCGTTGATGTTCCTGGCGGCGTCGTTCATCGCGTTCCTCCGGAACACTCCGCAATATGTGCACGGACCGTTCTCACCCGATAACGGTATAACGGAATCCATCGTCACGCCGAATCTCTCCGCGAATGATGTTTGGTTGTACTTTATTCCGCGGTCGGCACAGAATCTTTTCACAATTTCAATGCTTCCCGGCCTGTATCCGTCTATCCCTTCGTCTATCGTCACACACTGAATATCAATGTCACGCCGTTCGCCCAATATCGAATGGAGAAGATGAAGCGTCACCATGCTGTCCTTCCCTCCGGAAACGGCCACCGCTACGGTATCGCCCGATACAAGACTCACCTGCCTGCGTATCTCTTTCTTAACACGTTTCTCAACGAATTTCATGAAATGTTCGGAGCAAAGGTGCATGCCGTTGTACCGTACGTACGTTATCGCTTCTTTTGAGCATATGTCGCATATCACACCACGCCGAAAGTATTGATAGTTAAAAAAGAATCTGTGAATGCCGCCTGAAGGCGGCATATTGTGCGCCGGGTTCACAGATCGGCGGCGCTTATTCCTATTACTATCTCCTTTCCCTGGATGTCCCACTCCTTGACGTCATTGCCCATCGGCGCATCCGTGAACGTAATGGTCTTTGCGCGGACCTCGTTCATTATGTGATCTTTCCACATCTCAAAGAATTTTACCATTTCAGCGTCCGCCTTCACGTCGCAGCTGATGTACTGCTCGACGTCAAGTTTCATGTCCTTGCGCATCTGCTGTATCCTTCGTATCAGTTCCCTTGCGTAGCCCTCCGATTCGATCTCCTCGGTAAGTTCGAAATCGATGCATATGTTGCCGGGACCGAACGATACTTTCGTGACATTCGGGTTCACGGTGCATCTGCATTCTTTGTCCGCATCAAGATATTCAACTGCTTTTATGTTACCTTGCTGCGCAAGGACGTGGCCGAATATCCTTATCGAATCGTTAACGTCGTTCGATTCACCCTGTATGACCACGGACTTGAGAGGCCACCTTAACTTCACATTGTTCTTTTGTCTCTCAGAGGCGATCAGCTCAACTATGTCCTGTACCAATTTCATACTTTGCTCAAGGTCATCGCGTATCAGTTCCTCGCTGAATGAAGGCCAGTCCTCCATATGCACCGTCGCCTTTTTACCGCCCATGTGCTGATACACCTCCTCGGAAATGTGCGGGCACACCGGCGCGAGCGCGAGCGCAGTGCTCATTATCGCGTAATGCAGTATGAAGTATGACGCGTTCTTATCTTTCTCTACATCCTCGTTCTCGGACCATGTCCTGTCGCGTACAAGACGGACGTACCATCTTGACAGATCCTCCAGAATATAATCTTCAAGCGCACGGCCCACTTTGTGAAGATTCCGCGACTCCATGTTCTCCGTTACGTCGCGCTTCATGCGTTCCGTTTTGGATATCATCCATATGTCCTCGTCCCTGAAGTGCTCTTTAGCGGAATCGAATGTGTGCGCATCGGGATCGTAATTATCAATGTTCATGTACGTTGACGCAAAATTCACAACGTTCCAGTATGTGTTCAGTACCTTTCTTGCATTCTTAGGACCGTCCTTCTGGAACGCGGTGTCCTCCCACGGCGAGTTCACGCGGGTCACGTAAAACCGTAACGAATCGGCACCGGTCTCTTTGATTATGTCCAGCGGTTCTATCACGTTGCCTTTGCTCTTGCTCATCTTCTGCCCCTTCGGGTCGAGCACCCAGCCGTGCATCAGAACTTCGTCATACGGCGCTCTGCCGAATGAGATGACACCTGCTGCCAATTGAGAATAGAACCATCCCCTCGTCTGGTCGTGCGCTTCTGTGATGAACCTTGCCGGCCACCACTTCTTGAATTCCGTGTCGTCCGACGGGAAGCCGAGCGTTGCCCACCCGGCCACGCCGGAGTCGAACCATACGTCCAGCACGTCGGTGACACGGTCCATCGTGCCTCCGCATTTCGGACATTTGAATGTCACCGCGTCTATCCACGGCCTGTGCGTATCCATTCCTTCGGTGTATCCGTTCCCTTCCTTCAGTTCCTTATACGTTCCTACGACACGTTTCTCGCCGCACGAGCACGTCCATATCGGAAGCGGTATCCCCCAGTATCTTTGCCGCGAGATGCACCAGTCGCGGGCCCCTTCGACCCAGTTCTTCTCTCTGGACGAACCGGCCCATTCGGGTATCCACTTCACTCTTTCTATCTCCGCCATCATCTTTTCTTTTATCTCGGGCACTTTGATGAACCACTGGTCGGTGTTCCTGTATATTATCGGGGATTTGCATCTCCAGCAGTGCCCGTACCTGTGCTTTATCTTCGAAGAGTTGAATAAAATTCCCTTTTCGTCAAGGTGTTTCATTATCTCGGGGTTCGCAACCTTTACCTTCATGCCGGCCATGAGTGAGAATGCATTTGTGAAACGCCCTGCCCCGTCGACGGGGCAGAACGGTTCGATATTGTATTTCTTGCCTGTCTCGTAATCATCCGGGCCGAACCCGGGCGCCGTGTGAACGAGTCCCGTATTATCCGATTCAACGTAATCCGCAAGAACAACCTTATACATCCATTCCGTCCTCTTAAGATATTTTTCCTCTATTTCGAACGGCGGTATGTATCCGAGACCTTCCAGTTCTTTGCCTTTCATCTTCTTTATTATTCTTGCGTCATCGTACCCGCCGAGCTTCGAGATGTTATCGAGTTCGGACGCCAGCACTATCAGTGTCTCTTTGCCCGAGGCGTTCGATAATTCCGCTTTAACGTAATCAAGGTCGGGATGTGCCGCAACGGCAAGATTCGAAGGTAACGTCCACGGCGTGGTCGTCCATATAAGAAGCGAACAATTATCATCTTTGATCGGGAAACGGATCATCACCGACGGGTC
Organism: Methanomassiliicoccaceae archaeon; assembly: GCA_009776695.1. Taxonomy (GTDB): domain Archaea; phylum Thermoplasmatota; class Thermoplasmata; order Methanomassiliicoccales; family Methanomethylophilaceae; genus Methanomicula. Next base: position 17,984 of record WRNI01000006.1, on the reverse strand, counting down.
GTCCTCATCCCAGTATTCTATCTCCGCCTCGGCCAATGCGGTCTCGCATCTCGGGCACCACGTCAGCACACGGCTGGCCGAATCGAGAAGACCTTGCTCGTAAGCGCGTGATATCGTCCACCACGCCGCCTCAAGGTAGTTCGGCTTTAACGTCTGGTACGGATCGTCCCAGTCCATCCAGACGCCCGTCTGCCTGAACTGTTCCGTCATACTGCCATGCAATTCAAGCGCAAATCTTTTACAGGTTTCGATGAATTTGTCGATGCCGTACTCTTCAATGTCCTTTTTAGACCTCAGACCTACCTTCTTCTCCACCTGAACCTCTATCGGAAGACCGTGCATATCGAATCCCGGCTGATCTCTCACGTTATAGCCGTTCATCCGCCAGTATCTTATCAGAATGTCCTTGATCGCCTTGTTCATGGCCGTTCCTAAATGAATTGATCCCGTTGTGTACGGGGGGCCGTCAAGGAAATAGAAACGTTCTCCGTTCTCTCTCAGCTTCTTTGTTCTCTCGTAGGCGTTCGAGGACCTCCAGAACTCCTGGACCTCCTTCTCTATCGTAGGTGCATCATAATTCGCACGGACCTGCTTTATCATCGCTCATCCTTTCCTGACGGGGGCTATCTTGCCCCGTCTGAGATGCCACAATGCGGAATCAGTATAAAATGTTCTACCACCCGTCGAAAAGGGAACGCTGCTTCTTCCTCGCGTCCTCCGCTTTCCTTGACGTTTCTATGCGGTCTATGACGGACATCACGCGCTCTTTGGAGAAGTCGTGCTCCTCGCACATCAGTTCGCATACTTTCTCCGGGTCTATTTTGCTGACGGTGAGATCGTAATCGTCTGAATATTTGCTTCTGAGGAATATGTTACGGATCTCCTCGTAATTCTCTATCTCTTCGCCTGTATGCCGCATAACTCCTTCAAGATCGCCGTGCGCCTTCACGAGTTTGAGACCTTTCTTCGGCCCTATGCCCTCTATTCCGCGGTTGAAGTCCGTGCCCATCAGTATGCACGTGTCGACCAGCTGCTCTCTCGTTATACCGAGATCGTTCAGAAAACCGTCACATTCGATCATCTCTATCCTGACGTCCCTGTACTGGTCCCTTCCCGGCATCTTGCGTCTTCCGGTTATCGTCATGTTGCGTATCAGCGTCGGCGTTCCGAAAAGTATCGAATCGAAGTCCTGTGACGCCGCGGCCCATACGTCGCCCTTCCTGCACATGTATGCCGCCTGCGCCTCGCCGTCGCTCGGCGCATCGATGACCGGTAATCCCAGATATGACAGCAGCGACCTCGATGACGTTTTGATATCATCCGTCATTTTCGATGTCTGCTGCGCCTTGGAGAACGCCTTCTTCGTATCTCCCTCTTTCACGGCGTCCTCCCATTCCTTCTCCGCCTTCTCGCGCCTGGCGCGGCGTTCCGCTATCGTGCCCATTTTCAGGTCGTGAGGAACGCCGTCAAAAACGAATGACGGCGATATTCCGGATTCGATGAGATTCGCCGTTCTGTACAGTATGCCTGATAAATGCGACGTCACACGTCCTTGTGAATCGGTAAGCGGGGAGCCGTCCGGCTGTCTTATAATGGATAAGAACTGATATATCGTGTTGTAGGCGTCTACCGCCACCGACCTGCCCTTAAGGTCAGTAAGCTCAAGGTTCTTCGGCTCCGTCAGACCGGTGAGGTTGACACCCATGCGATCACCGCATCACTCTTCGTCCTCGAAGCCGTACATAACTATCGCTATTATCAGAAGCATTATCAGAATACCGACGACTATCGTCACGAGCACGTTAATATGCGCCAGTATGCTGACCGCAAATATAACGATGGAGATCAACAGGATAAGGATCATAAGTTTGACCCTGTCGTTGCCGAATATCATGCGTTCCCCTATCTCAGCAGAGTAGATAAATCTTCTCAGCCGTCCCGGATGTTTTCATACCGTATCGCGATACCATACAACTATTCCCGGCCGAAGGACCGCCAGAGCGTGATCTCGCTTCTCATATCCTCTGCGGAGAACAGTGAGCTTCCGGCGGCCAGCACCGTGGCACCGGCGTCCGCGCATATCTTTCCCGTCTCACGGTTTATGCCGCCGTCTATGACGATCTCAACGCCAAGACCATTATCGTCAATGTATCTCCTCGCCTGCGTTATCTTCGGAACGCATTCTTCCCTGAACGCCTGCCCTCCGAACCCCGGCTGAACGGTCATGATGAGTATCAGATCAACTTTGTCCATATACTTCCTGGCCTTTGAGAACGGAGTTCCCGGATTTATGGAAATTCCCGGCGACCTCCCCAGCGACCTTATCTTTTCTATCGCTCTCATCGTGTTGCCCTTCGATTCGATATGGACGGTGATCATATCTGCCCCTGCTTTGGAGAATTCCTCTACATATCTTATCGGGTCCTCGATCATCAGGTGAACGTCGAACGGAAGCTTCGATAATGGCCTTAACGCTTTCACGACGGACGGCCCTATGGTTATGTTCGGAACGAACATTCCGTCCATCACGTCGATGTGGACCCAGTCCGCGCCGGCGTTCTCCACACGTTTCAATTCTTCGCCCAGTTTGGAGAAATCGGCGGACAGCATCGACGGGGACACCTTTGTCATCGTTACGGTATATGGGGTCATTGAATTTAACCTTTAGAGAGTGCAATGCGCGAAGATGATGACAACTAATATATCATATCGTCATAATCAGGAACATATGGCAGGAAGCAATGCGAACATGTGTGACGTGTCCGGATGTTCCAAAGAGGCGGAAAGGTCCATCAGCCTGAAACAGGTGAAGGCGACGAAATTGACGATAAAGCCTGAGTGCACAAGATCGGCGCATCTCTGTAAAGATCATTACCGTGAGTTCAAGAAAGAGACGAAGAAGGACAGGAAGCTCGATCAGCTGGGATACTGAACATGGTGGACATCTTATTTGCGGGCACCGGCTCAAGCATACCGTCCAGAGAGCGTTCGTTACCGTGCGTTGCTTTGCGGACGGGGCGCGATGTTATACTCTTCGATTGCGGAGAAGGTTCGCAGCGGCAGATAATGATATCGCCGTTCTCATTCATGCGCATAAAAGCAATATTCATATCGCATCTGCACGGAGACCACCTCTTAGGTCTTCCCGGGCTTCTGCAGACAATGAGCATGTCCGGGCGCAAGGACGACATACTTTTGGTGGGCCCCGCCGGATTCAGAGATTCCGTTAACTGCCTAACAAGAGCGTGCAACGGCGAGATTGACTATAAAACGGACATCATCGAAGCGGCGGACGGCGACACTTTTGTGTTCAAAGATTTTGTTGTCAGAGCGTTCGCCGTCTCGCACGGCATAGATGCGTTGGGATTCGCGTTCGAGGAGAACGAGCGCCGCGGCAGGTTCGACAGAGCGAAAGCAATATCGCTCGGTCTTACACCGGGCCCCGATTTCTCAAGACTGCAGAACGGTGAGACCGTTAATAATGTAAGACCGGGCGACGTCATCGGGCCGCCGAGGCGCGGGCGAAAGATAGTGTATTCGGGTGACACTTCGAAGTGTCACCGTCTGACGGAGATGGCAAAGGGCGCGGACGTGCTGATACACGAGGCCACATATTCCTTCGCAGATTCGGAACTGGCGAGGGAACATATGCATTCCACATCTCACGACGCCGCGTCGGCCGCCAGGGATGCGGACGTTTCCGTTCTCATCGTGACGCACATGAGCAACCGTTATGATGACCTCGGCGTTATAGAAAAAGAATGCCGCGGGATATTTCCCAATACCGTTCTCGCAAAAGATATGTTAATGTTCACGGTAAAATGATCATATCATCTTCAGCATATCCGCATTCGTTATCAGACCGACTATCTTTCCCTTTCTTGCAACGAGAACGGCATTGCAGTTGCTCATCATTGACGTTATCGTGGTCATCGGCGTGTTCTCCGTAACTACGGGAAAAGATTCTTCCATGACTCTCGCTATATTCGTTTCCACAAGCTCGTCCATCGTCTTCCCCTGACGTACCAGTTCAAAGATACTTCTTTCGGATATGCTTCCCACGGGTATGTCGCCTCTGAGCACCGGCAGCTGCGAGAAGCCGGTAGTTTTCATAAGATCGGACGCAACTCTCACCTTATCGGTGCACTGGACGGTGACGACACCTTTTGACGCCACGTCCGCCGCCGAAAGATTCTTTTCATTTGTGTTGCGCAGCTCCTCCAGCGTTTCGAATAATTTCACAATGGTGGCATAACTGGCGGATATGCTGTTGCGCTCTATCTTTGCTATCGTGCTTTGGCTTATACCGGACGCGGAGGCGAGCTGCGCCTGCGTGACGTCCAGTCCTTTCCTTACCTTCCGAATATCGGACGCGGGAGGGAACTTCATATTTTCGTATCAATATATTCGTATATGAATATTTACATCAGTGCAATTTATCTATTGCGAAATAATCACATGATAATACTGACAATTATAACGGAGAAAGATAACAATGGCTAAGAACATTTATGTGGAAGGCGTCAAAGAAACGCCCGTTCCCTTAGGAAAAGTGGAGCTCGTCGAGAGAAAGGGCATCGGACATCCTGACAGCGTCGCCGATGCGCTGGCCGAGGAAGTGAGCAGAGCGCTTTGCAAAATGTATAAGAAAGAGGTCGGAACGGTATTGCACCACAACACCGACGAGACGCAGATAGCCGCCGGTCAGTCAAGCCCGAAGTTCGGCGGCGGATGCATCGTCGACCCGTCTTACATACTTCTGGTAGGACGTGCGACCACTCATCTTAAAGATCGTGACCTGCCGTGCAAACCGACCGCGCTCAAGGCAGCGCGCGAATACATGAGAAAGACGTTCCCGAACCTTGACGCTGATTCCGAAGTGATACTCGATGCGAGGATAGGGCAGGGCTCCGATGATCTCAGGGGCGTTTACCAAACGTCGAAGTTCCTTGCCAACGATACGTCATTTGGCGTTGGCTACGCACCGTACAGCCTCACCGACCGCGTTGTCCTCGAGACCGAGGAGTTCATCAACGGAAAATTGAAGAAGATGATCAAAGGCACCGGACAGGATGTAAAAGTGATGGCCTCAAGGATCAACAAGAACCTTACGTTAACGGTCGCCTGCGCCATGGTCGACAAGTACATTGACGACGCTGATCATTACATATCGGCGGTGCAGGAACTGAAAGAGCGCGTATACGATAATGCCCTCAAGATCGTGAAAGATGACCTTAAGTTAAAACTCGACGTGAACACCGGCGACAACATAAAGAAAAAAGTGTTCTATCTGACGTGCACAGGTCTCTCCCAGGAGATGGGCGATGACGGTTCGGTAGGCAGAGGGAACCGCGCCAACGGCCTGATAACGCCGTACAGGCCGATGAGCATGGAAGCGACGTCCGGAAAGAATCCGATAACCCATATCGGAAAGATATACAACATAATGTCAAGACTTATCGCCGAGGACGTTGCCGAAAAAGTATCCGATGACGTTGAAGTTCGTGTAAGATTACTGTCGCAGATAGGAAAGCCGGTGACGCACCCGCTGACCGCGAACGTGCAGCTTGTTACGAAGGACCAGTCACATCTGATGAGATGGAAACGCGACGCGGAAGCGATAGTCGACGGCTGGCTTGACAACGTCGATAAGATAACGGAAATGATAATAGAAGGAAAAGTGAGGACGTTCTGACGTGAAGATAATCGATATGCCCCAGTATGGTCCTATGTTCAGGTTCGGCGACACCAATGTATATTGGGCGCTGCATCTTTTGGCCGAAGGAAAACGCATAGGCCGCAAAGCGCTGGCGGATCTTGTGGGCGTCGGCGAAGGAAGCATGCGCCGTATACTGGACACGCTGAAAGAATGGGAGATGATATCCGTCAAACAGACGGGCATCACAATAACGAAAACGGGCATCGGCTTCCTCAACGAGCTTCCGGTGAGGATACTCGACCTCAGCGTCGGGGATGTCGTTCTCGGTAAGTATCAGCAGGCGGTGAAGGTATCAGGCGTCTCGTCGAAGATAGAGAACGGGATGCAGCAGCGCGACGCCGGCATCCGTGCCGGCGCAGCCGGGTGCACCACGATATTATTACGCGACGGAAAATTGATAATGCCGCCCGACTGGGAGCTTGACAAGGAAAGACCGGAGATCGCCGAGCGCATCAGAAAGAGCGCGGGGCTGGGCGCCGATGATGTCATTATCGTCGGCGGTGCCGATGATATTCATTCTGCGGTGAACGCGGCACTGGCGGCGGCGTTCGAACTGTTCTGACAAAAACATCTTATCCTTTTTCCGCATTGGACGTGACATGGAACATCTTTTCAGCATATCCGCGTATCAGTTCGATCTCGACGGCTACGGCGGGACGCAGGAAGCTATACGCAGAATATATGACGCGGGCGCCGACGGCATTGAGCTGCTGACAGGATATTTCAGCCCGGACACCGCGTTCAGAGGCAACGCCAAAGGCGTTCATCTCCCGTACGCGACGGACTGGTACTCGGTATGGGACGGCGATACCGGTTACATAGATATGGTGAGCGACGATAACATAAGATACAGGTCATACGGACGGAACCGCGGTGATATGGCAATTGCGGTAAAGGACGCGATCGTCCATGCCTCCCCTCTCTCGCCGGCGTACGGTGTTTTTCATGCGTCGAACGCGAGGATGGACGAAGTGATGGGATTCACGCACAGAGACCGTAACGAAGATATTGTGAAGGCGGTCGCGGAGCTTCTTAACGAAGCCGTGAGACACTTTCCAGGCGGAGAACCGCCTTTCAAAATAGCATTGGAAAATCTCTGGTGGCCCGGTCTGACGATGACCGATGACTCGGGATTCAGGATGCTCAGCGATTCCCTGAATTTTGATAACTGGTGCCTGTGCCTCGACACGGGCCACCTTATGAATCGTTTGGGGAACTGCAGGCACGAGGAGGAGAGCATAAAGGACATCGTCAGCATAGTGAAGAAATATCCTCGGGACATGAAAGATAAGATCGATGTGATGCACCTTCACATGAGTTTGTCCGCAGATTACCGCGACGAGTGTGTGCGCCATCCCGCAAAATTCGAGATTACTAACGATAACGATATGATAAGAAAGGCGTACGAGCATGTGTGCAGGATAGATCAGCACAGGCCGTTCACCAGCGGCATGTGCACCGACATCGTCAGTATACTGAGACCTGAGTACGTGACGCACGAGATATCCGCTCCGGCGCCGGAGGAAAGGCTTGCCGGCTTCGCGGGACAGCGCTCGCTGTTCTTATAACGGCGGACGTCAACCAATATATAGTGAACGGAGTATGCGGAAATCATGAGCAGCGGGAATGTCTCTCTCATAAGACGCGTGAATCTGATATTTCGCTTTTCGTACACGCTCCCTTTCTTTATGGCATCCCTCTGCGGATCGCTGTTCGCGTACCTTTTCTACGAGCCGCCGCTGCACATCGTGATATTGATGCCTCTGGTCGTTCTCCTGCTGGCGGTGTTCGTCAATTTCTCGAACGATTATTTTGATCACAGATCGGGCGTCGACAAGATACGTTTCCTGGAGAAAGAGGAACTCGGAAAAGCAATGGACTCGGAACTTCTGAAGAAGATATACTGGGAAGGCAATCCTTTTGACGATGGTCTTGTGACGGACCGCCAGGGAAAGATGATAATGCTCTTCCTTGTTATCGTATCGGTATTGCTGGCGATACCGATCGTGATGCACGGCGGCCTTATTGTTATCATATTCGGAGCCGCCGGGTTCTTCCTTTCGTACTTTTACACGGCGCCGCCGCTCGACCTCGGTGCGCGCGGTCTCGGCGAGATCGATGTTGCGTTATCGTTCTTCATGCTTGTCTTCTGCTCATTCTACGTGGCGACCGTTGACGCGTCGTCAATGTTTGAATTTGCATTGGGAACGTTCGACAGAGAGATATTCGTTCTCGCGCTGATCATCGGAACGCTGGTGGGACTGATGCGGCTTACGGATTCAATGTCGGGACAGGAGGCGCACATAGAGCGCGGCGAGAAGAGCGTCGCCGTCAGATTCGGTCTTGACGGTGCCGTTAAGACCGCGAAGATATTCATCGTCTTCGCGTACGTCATGTGCGCGGTGATGTTCCTCTTCGATCCTGTGTACGCGTTACTGTTCCTTACGCTGCCGTTCATGATGAAGGCGTGGAAGATAATGTCACTCAAGGATGATAACTGGAGGATGAGGTGCCCTCCGTTCTTCTTCGGCACCGCCTTCCTGACAGAGATACTTTTTATCGTGTCCGTCAGTATCAAACTTTTCTTTGATATCGGACCGCTATTCTGACGCTATGAGAAGATGTCCTTGTTCAGAAGATACTTTCTTCCTTTGTTGTCGCCGGAGGCGATGAGTATGCTCTCGTCCGTGAACTTTCTCAGATAGTTCCTTACAGTGGGATCCGCCTTGTCCGTCTTTTCACATACGCGTCCTGCGGTTATCGTCTCGTCCGTACCGAAGCTGTTTATGATGATATTCAGCATCACTTTCTCATTCTTGGTCAGGTTCTGCAGATATTCGTTCTTTATTCTGTGCAGTATGCTGCCGTTGCTGCCGAATGCATCTATCGTTCCCAATATCATTTCCAGCATGAACTCAATGAATGCGGTTGAACTGTTCTCCTTTCTGGATCGTTCAATGGAATCATAATATCTCTGCTGGTTCGCATGCACGAGCGTCTCGATGGGCATCATTTCAAAAAGTCTGTTGTATCCGCATAGTATAACGTATTGCCATAACCTGCCGATCCTTCCGTTCCCGTCGGAGAACGGATGTATGGTCTCGATCTCATAGTGAACAACACACGCCTTTATGATCGGGTTCAGTTCGGATGTCCCGGCCCATTTGAAAAGGTCGTCCATGAGACCGGATATGAACTGAGGTCTTGCGCCTATGTGAACAATATTCCCGTCATTGTACACGGCAACGTCCGCCGCTCTGTATCTGCCGGCATCCTGCTGCAGCTGTCTCATCAGGATGCCGTGCGCTTTCAGGAACGATGCCGTTCTGTACGGATCGTATCCGTCCGCTGCCATGTAGGCATCATATGCGTTCCTTATCTCAATTATCTCGTTCGGCGGCGCTATCACACGTTTTCCGTTGATTATCGCGTCCACCTGCCGTTCCGTCAGCGTATTCGCTTCTATCGCACATGAAGAATTGACCGTCTTGACCATGCTGGCCTTTCTCAGAAGCAGATCCATTTTTTTATTTACAGTGACATCCAATCCGCCGAGTTTATTCACTACCTCTGCCAATAAGTTAATGATCCTGTCGGTTATCTCGAACGGCGGTCTGCTCACGGATCGGATCCTCCTTTTTATGTCCTTTTACTCTAAATGATCCTCGTATAAATAAATTAGCGATATAATTAGCGATATAATTAGCGATATAATTAGCGATATAATTAGCGATATAATCAGCGATATGGTCATTGATACAATTGACGGCGGTCTGACGGCAACGCATTATGCGCCTGTTCTGCCCCGCTTTACGACGGTATCATCGCTTCTTTGACATGGCGAATATCGATGACATCTCGTTTATTGTTGAAAGGCTTCCTTTCTTTATCAGATAGTATTCGCGAACTGCAGCGAAACCGCATTGTTCGCATGACGGCGTATCATGCATCGGACAGCCGTTGTGGTGCGAACCGTCAGGCAAAAGGAACACCGTCACGTGATACGGGCACTTTTTGCTCCAGTCCTCCTCCGCGAGAAGCTCAAGGCCTTTCTTCGAATTAAGTATCGGATATCCTTCTTTCTTAAGTTCCCTGATCTTTTCTATTGCCTTCCTCTTCTCTTCCTGTGTCAACGCCAGATCGAACGGCGGCGGTGTTATGAAATTGAATATCACGCCCGAGAGTTTCTCGTTGCCGGCGACAAGTTTGACTGTATCCTCTATATGATCGATGTTATCTTTCTGGAGTACCGTGTTCACATATATCGATCCTGTAAAATCTGTGTTAGCGATGTTCTCCATAAGATTATCGAAAACGCCTTCCCCTCTTATCATATCGTGCGTCTCCCTCGGGCCGTCGATGCTCACGGCGATCACATCGGACCCCGTGAAGAATCCGTTCGTACCGTTCGTCGTATATCCGACGTTGCTGTAGCCGATGTCCTTGGCGGCTTTTATCAGATCGCCGAGATCTCTTTCGCCATCGTTCCACAGAGTTGTCTCACCGCCTTCGAAGTAAGCTATCCTGGCACCTTTTTTGAATTGGACCGTTAGTTCATCGGCTATCTCCTCATAACTCAGCTTATTCTTTCCGGGAAGTTCCGCTCCGTTACTGTGTATGCTGCAGTGCCTGCACCTGAGGTTGCATCCGTAATGCGTGATGATCGTGCTCACAAGCGGCGCCTTGCTTCCGAAAATTGACTTTAACCACCATTTCGCATAACCCATCATCTCGGACGCTGCCATGCCATCATATCTTCGATTCTCTATAAATCAGATTCGTACATCCTGAACGATGATAAGCCAACATATTTGTACGTCGTCCTCGGTTGGGCATATCATGAGGATCGGTCTTATTGCATGCGATATACTTGAACCTGAGTTCGAACACCTGATAAAGGACGATCCCGACTTCGTTCACAAGGAGTATGTTGAATTCGCGCTGCATGCGTACCCTGACGATATGCGTGAGAAATTGCTGGAAAAGGTTAACGCCCTGAAAGGAAAGGTGGATGCCGTTCTTCTCGGATATGCGGTATGCCAGTCCCTCGGCGGTTTTGTTGACGCTGTTGATGTTCCGACAGTTATGCTTGACGGGGACGACTGCATATGCGTTCTGCTCGGTTCGAAAGAGTACACCCGCGAGAAAAAAATATGCACGGGCACCTGGTTCTCGACGCCCGGATGGGCGCGCGAGGGGATGGACGGCCTCATCAAGGAGATGCACCTCGACTCCGTTGAAGGGATGGACCCGATGATATTCGCGGACATGCTTTTTGAATCATACGAAAGATGCCTGTACATTGACACCGGCGTCGAGAAGAACTGCGAGTGCGATTATCTCGCAAGATCGAAAGAATTCGCGGATCAGCTGCGGCTTAGGCATGATGAGAGGACGTGCGACCTCACTGCGCTTGAGAACGTCATAAGGAAGGTAAAGGAACTGGCGAAGAAGGTATCATAGGCCTCGTACCGCGATGTATGTTCCGCTGCATGCCGGAGATCACAGTCCGCGCACCGCGCTGTCTATCTCTATGCGCTTTCCCGATACCATGTATATCACTTTCTCAGCTATCTTGCATGCGTTGTCGCCGACCCGCTCCAGATATTTCGCAACCGATATGTAATAAGTGTACGCCTCTATCGACGTCGGGTCTATTCTCATATGTTTTACGTTATCCTCAATGACGCTGATGCGGTAGTGATCCAATTTATCATCCATCTCCGCATATCTTTCGAGATCTTTGATGTTCCTGTTCTCGAACGCGCTTATCACGCCGCGCACCATCTCGACGGCGACGTCGCACATCGCGTACACGTCTATCATACGGTACGTCGTCGGTCTTTCTCTTAAGTAAACAGCAGCTTTTGCGATATTCTTGCTGTATTTTCCTATACGTTCGAGATACGTTATCAGCTTCAGCGCGGTCGCCGTGAACCTCATATCAGAGGCCATCGGCTGATATAATATCAAAATTCTCAGCGCTTCGTCCTCTATCAGCGCCTCAAGATGCGCAACACGGTCATAATCCTTTATGACGCCTTCCGCCGACTGGATGTCCGAATTGACAAGCGAGTTGACGGACCGTTCGAGCATATCAGCCACGAGTTCCCCCATCTCTGTGATGGACGACGTCATTTCTTTCATGTCCGCTGCCAGTCTTTTCATCGTATCACCCGAACCTCCCCGTTATGTACCTTTCCGTCAGCTCGTCGGAGGGCTTGCTGAATATCCTTTCCGTGCGGTCGAACTCTATCATCCTTCCGATGTACATGAATCCCGTATAATCGCTTATGCGGGCGGCCTGCTGCATGTTATGCGTAACGATAACAACGGTATAATCTTTCTCTAATTCTACGGCAAGGTCCTCTATCTTCGCCGTAGCTATCGGATCGAGCGCGGACGTCGGCTCATCCATTAAGATAACTTCGGGATTTATTGATAACGTACGTGCGATGCACAGCCTCTGCTGCTGCCCTCCCGATAATGATAATGCAGACTGATCAAGACGGTCGTGCACCTCATCCCACAGCACCGCCTGCTTTAACGAACGTTCAACGATCTCGTCCAGTTCGCTCTGCTTCGTTATTCCGTGTATCTTCGGCCCGTATGTGATGTTATCGCGGACGGACATCGGGAAGGGGTTCGGTTTCTGGAATATCATGCCTATTCGTTTTCTCAGCGCCATCACATCCGTCCCTCTCTCGTATATGTCCTGGCCGTGATATGTCATCTTTCCCTGAACCCTGCATCCGTCAACGATGTCGTTCATCCTGTTCATGCATCTCAGTAACGTTGACTTTCCGCACCCGGACGGTCCGATCAGCGCGGTTATCTTATTCTTCCGGACGTTCATGGCCACGTCGAAGAGCGCCTGCTTGTCGCCGTACCAGAGGTTGAATCCCTCAATGTCCATAACGTTCGTGTCTGTCATCTTATCACCACTTTATGTTCTTATTGTACTTGTATCTGACCACTGACGCCATAGCGAACATGAACAGCACCATCAGCAGAAGCACCAACGCGGTACCATACTGCATCACCGACGACCCCGGGACCTCGGACGCCAGGAAATATAAATGGTACGGCAATGCCATAACCGGGTCCAGCAGCGATAATGAGATACTTGATCTGAACACCACCGCTGCGGTGAACATTATCGGTGCCGTTTCTCCCGCCGCGCGCCCGAGGCTTAATATCAATCCTGTGACAACACCTCCGAACGCCGCCGGTATGACGACTTTCATCGTAGTCTCCCACTTGCTGGCGCCCATGGCCAGCGACGCTTCGCGAAGTTCCTTGGGAACGGCGATCACCGCTTCCTCCGTGGTGCGTATGATCACGGGGAGCACCATGAACGCCAGGGTTATACAACCGGCGATCAGCGCGTATCCCGTTCCCAGATATATCACAAGGGCGGCCATCCCGAACAGCCCGAAGACGACGGACGGCGTTCCGTTGAGGATGTCTATCGCCTCGCGTATTATTCTTGTGGATCTCGTGTTCTTCGCATATTCTGACAAATAGATGCCAGATATTATCCCCAGCGGGAAGGCGATCATCATCGTTCCTATCATCAGCTGAACGGTACCGACTATCGCCGGGAATATCCCGCCTCCCGTTCCGCCGTCCTCGGGATACCCGAACAGGAAGTCCAGCGACAGAGCGGGCAGACCTTTCGATACGATATCGTATACCAGCGCTATCAGTATGATGACTACGATGGCGACGACGACGGTCAGCGATGAGTGCGCGATCTTCTCCTTCCATCCTGCGGACATCCTCCTCGCTGCCGGCGCGGATGCAACTATCGCCACGATCACGACGAACGCTACCGCGGCGGAAATGAACGCATCGGTGAAAAGCGACGCTATCATCCATACGAATATGAAAACGCCCGTCAGCGTCGCCGACCTCAGCATGCGTGACGAGTTCTTTGATATTTTATAGCGTGTCTCTTCCGGCAGCCCCTCCTTGTACTGCCGGTATTTGCTTGACCTGAGCGACCCTACGGCCATGAACAGCATGAGACCTACGGTTATGACCGACGCCAGTATCAGGGACGCGGACATGTCCACGAACAGCAGCGACAATATCGTTATTGATACGAAGGCACATAAGATGAACAGCATCTGCAGGGCGGACGGGGCGTTGTACAGCGGGGCCAGATATGAACGCGACGGCGTCAGCGGCTGCGCGGAATCCCCGAACTTCCTTCTTGACCTTCTTATTATGACCTTTGCCGCGTAATTGATCGCAAGCACCATTAACATTAGTATAAGCGCCAGAAGGAACAGCGCCGAGTAATGCGTGCTTCCTGATACCACGTCAGGCATCTCCAGCGCCAGCGTCGCCGTTATTGTTCTTAACATTTCGAAGAAGTTCCACAGCGGTGCCGGTATTATCGGCGAGTTGCCGGTGACCATCATCACCGCCATCGTTTCTCCGATGGCGCGTCCGATCCCGAGTATCGTCGCCGCCGCGATGCCGGATATCGCCGCCGGCACCACCACGCGGCGCGTCGTCTCCCATCTGGTGGCGCCCATTGCCATTGACGCCTCCCTGTACGACCGCGGAACGGCGCGCATCGCATCCTCCGACACCGAGACGATCGTCGGCAATGCCATTATGCCCAGCACTATGGAGCCCGCAAGCCATGACGTGCCGAATAAAAGATGATCGGGGAACAGACCCCTTAGCATGGGAACAAGAACGATAAGACCGAAGAAGCCGTACACCACCGACGGTATCCCCGCGAACACTTCGCATATCGGTTTAAGAATGTTCCTCAATCGTTTCGGCGCTACCTCCGAAATAAAGATCGCAGATCCGAGTCCCAGCGGCAGCGCGAAGAGTATCGCGCCGAGCGTTACCATCACGGTGCCGGTGATCAGCGGCACCGCGCCGTACGATCCCGCGCTCGGTCTCCATTCAAGGCCGGTCAGGAACTTTATTATCCCTATGTCGCCGATCGCTCCGGCGCCGTTGATCAGAATGAACAGAATTATGAAGAAGATTATTACGACGGTGACGGAGGCGATGGCCATGAGAACATATTTCATCACGTTGTCATGGTGAAATTTTTTCATCTTCCCTATGCTGCTGCCGTCGCTCAAATGGTCATCTCCCGTCTATCCGCACGAATCCCGCATTTTCAACGATGTCCTGACCGTCCCTGCTTAACACCCAGTCTATGAAGAATATCGGCATTCCGTCCGTCACGTCTCCTTTCGTCACCAGCAGCAGATCGCGCGATATGTGATAATCGCCGCTCAGCACTGTCATCTTGGTAGCCTCCTCGCCGTCCACCTTCACCGTTTGGGTATTGCCCATTATCCCGTCCGAGACGTTCATGTTGATATAACCGATCGCTCCGGGCGTATCGTTGACCGCTAAAAGGACGGCGCCCGTCGAGTTCACTGAGTTGACACCCTTTTCCTTCATATTGAACGAGGGGTCCGCTTTCTTAAGCGCCGTCTCAAAGCAGTCCCTTGTTCCTGAGCCCTCCTCCCTTGCTATGACGGCGATGCTCTGATCGCTTCCGCCGAGCGTCCCGTCATTCCATTTGGTATATTCGCCGCTGTATATCTTCGCGAGGTCCTCCAGCGGGATGTCCGGATCGCTCCCTATGTTGGCTGACGCGTTGATTATGATGACAACGGCGTCCTTCGCTATCACGTGCGCCGTTAACCCGTTCTTCTCGCTTTCCTTCAGATCGCGCGATAACATTCCTATATCGGCAACACCGTTCAGCGTTGCGCTTATGCCCGTTCCTGAGCCTCCGCCGGTGACGTTCATCTCAACGTCCGCGAATTTTTCAAATTCTTTCTGCAGCTCGACCATCAGCGGCTGCACGGTCGTTGAACCGGCCACGTTCAGCGATACTGAACCGCTGCCCATAACGGTGGCCATAACGGGAACGCATATCATTGCTGTGAGAATGACAGCGGCTGATATCTTGACCCATCTCTTCAAGACGACACCGTAAGATACTATCTTGGCATCATCTATAAAAGTACTCTATATAATATACATCATTGAATATATTACAGCGATTTAAATAAAGTACTATATATACTGAACTTTAAAAATATATATCTGCTTTTTCCGACGTTCCGGGTGTGCCCTGCGACGCCAGCCAGTTGATGAAAGCACCTGCGGTCCCGGACGTTCCGGACCTGAAATTTATGTACACCGTAACGTCAGATATTGTCACCCCGATGCTCTCTACGCCCTCTTCCGCGATCGGCCCGCCATTCGTTATGACAACATCGGCGTGTTCGCCGAATGACGGATCGTCTGAATCTGATACTATAAGATTCACGCTGGCATACGTTTCAAAATCTTTGAACACCGCTGTCAGCTCAGAGCTGATGTCCGACGGCACAGTGACGCGGACATCCTGATCATGACCGCCGCTGCTCAGCATCAGGTACATCCCGGAGATGCATATCAGCGCTGTTACCGCGACCGCGGCCAGCATCAGTAAATTGTCATGGGACTTGGCCACGTTCATGCTACAGACCGCATAGATTATATCAATTTTGTCAATATTTTATATATGGAATATATATTTATCACATTTTTATAGATAATTATTTAACCGTTCCCGAGTTAACGGCATTTATGGACATAAGGCGCGTGCAGGTGACCGGCGGCTCGTCATTCATTGTGACGCTGCCGAAGGAATGGGCCGAATCGGTCGGCCTCAAAAAGAACGACCCTCTGCGGCTTACGCCGCAGCAGGACGGCAGCATTGTGATAACGACCGCGGACACGGACACATCGTCCACGTACGTCACGAAAATAATAGATGTCACCGGCATGACCGATCCCGACCTTATATTCAGGATGTTCGTCGGCGCTTACATGTCCGGGTTCGGTCTTATCGAAGCGGTCTCATCATCAAGGCTCAGTAATACGGTACTGGACGTTGTCGGAAAAATGACACAAATGGCGATAGGCCTGGAGATAATCGAAGAGTATGACAACAGGATATTGCTGAAGGACCTCGTCGACCCGTCGGAGATGAAGATGGGCAAAAGCCTCGAGAGGATGCGCGTCCTCGTAAGAAATATGTTGACGGACGTGTCCACCGCGTTGAAGAACGGCGACGCATCGTTCATCAACGACATCGTCTCCAGGGATGGTGACGTGGACCGTCTGAGCTGGCTGATAACGCGGCAGACGAACATGTTCCAGCGTGACATCGGACTGCAAAAAAAAGTTGGAATGGACCACGCCGAGATAACCACGAACTACACGATAAGCAGGTTCATTGAACGCATCGGCGATCACACCGTTGTTATCTCGAATAATTCGCGCAATGTCATGTCGGACGGCGCGTTTGCGAACGTTAGGGACGAGGCGTCAAAATTATGCGACGCCGTGATCTCGATATTCGTAAAATCGCTGGCGACGGCCGGCAGTAACGATCCGATAGTGGCGAACGACTGCGTGAACGAGTGCAACGCGCTGAGCGAGAATGTCAAAGCCCTCAACAAGCATGCGGTCGGCAAAGAATATGACGTCGCATTATCGATCAATATGATGACCGGAAGTTTACGAAGAATATGTGAGTACTCTATGGACATCTCGGAGCTGGCGATAAACTCGATAATGGGAAGAACGGACAAGAAAGCGGCAAAGAAACAGCCGTGACATGACACGCCGTCACGCGGTCTCGAACTGACTGTTGTAAAGTTCCGCGTAAAAGCCGTTCTTTGCCAGAAGCTCCTCGTGACTGCCGCTCTCCGTTATGTCGCCATCTTTCATCACCAGTATGATGTCAGCGTTCCTGATCGTTGACAGCCTGTGCGCTATTATGAATGATGTGCGTCCCTGCGTGAGCGCATCCATCGCCTCCTGCACCATGCGCTCGGTGCGCGTGTCCACTGAACTTGTAGCTTCGTCCAATATCAGGAGAGGCGAATCCTTTACTATTGCCCTCGCTATCGTCAGCAGCTGCTTCTGCCCTTCCGATAAGCTCGCCCTGTCGTTCAGCACGGTATCGTAACCATCCGGTAACGTTTGTATGAAATGATGCAGTCCCACCATTTTGCATGCGTTCTCCACTTCCTCGTCGGTCACGTCCTCTTTCGAATATG
The DNA here is from genome assembly GCA_009776695.1 of Methanomassiliicoccaceae archaeon. Lineage (GTDB taxonomy): Archaea > Thermoplasmatota > Thermoplasmata > Methanomassiliicoccales > Methanomethylophilaceae > Methanomicula. The sequence continues at coordinate 158 of WRNI01000006.1, read as the reverse complement.
CGATATTCTCTTTTATCGTCCCCTCAAATAACCACGTGTCCTGCAGCACCATGCAGAACTGTTCGTGGATGTTCTCTCTCGGAACTTCGTTTATCGGGACGCCGTCTATCGCTATCGTCCCGCCGTTCAGTTCGTAGAAGCGCATCAGTAAGTTGACG
>WRNI01000005.1 GCA_009776695.1 Methanomassiliicoccaceae archaeon | reverse complement strand
TGTCCGTCCGCACGGACGCGCCTCCGCGGCCGGCCGGCGCGCATGCTGCGGGCGGGCGCATGCTCTATAACGGTGAAAAGCAATAAAAGCAAAGAGCATATACACACCCGTAACCATGGATGAGATCTCTGCGATCATTCTGCAGATATTCCTGCTGCTCGCATTCGCAAAGGTATTAGGCGGCATCTTCGAGAGATTCAAGATGCCGAAGCTCATCGGAGAGATCGTGGCAGGGCTGATATTCATCAACGTGCTCATCTTCTACACCCCGCTCCAGGACCTTCTTGAATTCCATGTGGACAGGTTCAACGACCCAAACGAGGTCAGCTTCTTCCATATCATGGGCGAACTTGGAATAATATTCCTGCTGTTCGGCGTCGGTCTCGAGACGAAGTTCAGCGATATGATGAAAGTAGGCAAGACGGCGATCTACATCGCCGTGCTCGGCGTCATCATACCTTTCATCGGCGGGTTCCTGTTCTTCCTTCACGAGTCGATAAGCCTCAATGCGGCGCTCCTTATCGGCGCCGCCCTGTTCGGCACAAGCACCGCCGTCGGTGTTGAGTGTCTCAGGAACATGAACTGCATGAACACCAACGAGGCGAAGCTCATCGTGAGCGCCACAATAATAGACGACATCCTTTGTCTGGCGCTGCTCGGCGTCATAATGGGCGCCGTCAAGCCGGATGCCGATACCGTGTCAATAGTCATCAACACCGTGATCGTTGCCGTTTTCGTCCTGTTCATGTTCTTCTTCATCTCCCGCGTGAAGAAGATAGCGGCGCGCCGGAGGAGGAGGATGCAGCAGCGCACAATGAAAAAGATGCAGACTGACGACCCTGCCGCGTGCGCATGCGACCCGGAGCCGGTGGGCGAGCTCGGCGCGCTCGGCCTTGCGGTCATAGTTTCAATGGGACTTGCGGCTCTTTCCGTGAACATTGGGTTGGCGGCGATAATAGGCGCATTCCTTGCGGGAATGATATTCGCCGAGTTCAAGGACACGTTGCCCGTTGAGCATAACTTCAATGTGATCACATATTTCCTGTTGCCGTTCTTTTTCATATGGGTAGGCATGGAGGTGCAGTTCAGCTCCGACCGCGTGACGATGAACGTCCTGCCAATGCTATGCCTCGTGGTCGCCGTTGCGATAGTGACGAAGTACGTCGCAGGGTACATCGGCGCCAGAAAGGGAAAGCTGTCGAAGGACTCGGCGCACCTGATAGGCGTGAGCTTCATACCCCGGGGCGAAGTCGGAATAATCGTCGCGTCCATCGGCCTCACGTACGGCGTCTTCAGCCCGGACATATTCACTGTCATAATTTTAATGGCGCTGATAACGTCGGTCATCGCGCCGCCTCTCGTCTCGCATGCGTACAGAAAGATAGAGAAGAACCGCTCCGTTGTGTTCGAAGAACTGTTCCCGGAGAAGGGAAAGGAATCGGACGCGCCCGATTACACCGACGCGGAGCTTCCGCATCCTAAACATGATGAGACAGCGGCGGACGACGGCGGATAACGTACGCCCGGAATGCAACGGAATTATCTGGATCGCCGTCTGAGAAAGAATCGTTATGAACGGTGTTCTATGAATGCGCAGATGTCACTGTAAATGTCACTGTAAATGTCACTGTAAATGTCACTGTAAATGTCACTGTAAATGTCACTGTAAATGTCACTGTAAATGTCACTGTAAATGTCACTGTATTTTATATCCGCAGTCTGTTTACCATAATTAAGATGACATACAGACCTGACATTATCATAGACAATGAGATACTTACCCTCGTATCGGAGATCGCGGTGCTCATTGACCGCATTCCTGAAAAGGTCGCAACCTCTCGTCACCTTAAACTCAGTCGCGGCAAGAATATAAGGACGGTTCATTCCACCTCGGCGATCGAGGGTAACAGACTTTCTTTGAAAGAGGTGACCGACATCATAGACGGCAAGCGCGTCGCGGGGGACCCTAAGGACATCCGCGAGATCAAGAACGCAAAAAAGGCATATGATCTCATAAACAAATACGATCCATTCTCTGTCGAAGATATGCTGAATGCGCACAGAATACTGATGGACGGTCTTGTTGATATGCCGGGAGAGTTCCGTGACTGCGGCGTCGGCGTGTACAGGGGCGCTGAGGCCGTTCATATTGCACCGGAGCATGATGATGTGCCGTTCCTTATCAGCGAACTGACGGACTGGTGCATGGAAACTGACATTCATCCTCTGATCATGAGCTGTGTCTTTCACTGCCGGTTCGAATATATCCACCCGTTCGTCGACGGTAACGGGAGAATGGGCAGACTGTGGCATTCGCTCATGCTTTCAAAATGGAGTCCCGCTTTCAAATATCTTCCCGTGGAAAGCTGGATAAACCTGAATAAAAAAGAATATTACAGTTCGCTCGGCGAAGCGCATAAGGGCAACATCTCTGCTTTCATAAAATTCATGCTCCTGATGATCAGGATGGCCGCTGACGAGTTAGCGGACGAGGTGGCATATACTTCGGGGAAAGAGAGTGACATAAAAGAAGAGATACTGAAGATCATATCCCATGATCCGGGAACGACCGCCGCAGGAATGGCCGATATGCTCGGCTTGAGCGTGAGGACCGTAAGAAGACATCTTTCATCCATGGCCGCGGACGGCATGATAAAAAGAGCGGGGAGCGACAAGACCGGACACTGGGAGGCCGTCCGTGCGTCACGTCCGCGCAAAAAGGGTGAATGAACGGCTGACCCCGGACACCATATGACGCACCGAGTGTCACGTCACGGTCAGAGGAAGAATAATTCTGCAGAGAACCATCGCATCATAGACAGTGTGTCAAAGAGTGGGCCTGCCCGGATTTGAACCGGAGTCAATAGCACCCCAAGCTACAAGGATACCAAGCTACCCCACAGGCCCGAGATAAGGGTGTTTGATGTAAAGGGTTTCAGCCCAGAGGCAATATCTCGTCTATGAGATTGGCGTGAGATATTATCATCCTGCGGCAGCAGTACCGTTCCAGGCCGAGGTCATCGAGCACTTTCTGCGGCGCCTCGCCCATTGACGTCCGCCTTACGTACTCGGGGTACGAGCTTCCGACGACCTTCCCGCATGTGAAACATCTTACCGGTATTATCATGATCTCACCTAACGGTATGACTTCTGCCTCTTCGCGCGCGCACCGTGCCCGAGCGGGTTCTTCGGTAATTTCCGTCTGGTGTCGTTTATGACGAACGATCTGTCATACGCCCTGAACATCGCCTCGAGCTCATCGTCCTTGAAGAAATCGATGAGACCGCGCGTTATCGCCGTTCTGACAGCTTCCGCCTGACCCATCACGCCGCCTCCGCTTACGTTGACCGCGATATCGACCTTTGACGCCTTATCTTCCGCGAGGCCCAGCGGCTCCTGCACCTTGAGCCTTGCGAGTTCGGGCGAATATATCTCCAACGGTATCTTGTTTATCGTTACCTTTCCGGTGCCTTCCCTGACCACGGCCCTTGCGACGGCCGTCTTCCTCTTTCCGCTTGTGTTGACTGTCTCCACGGGATCACCTCACATTAGAACCCAGGAACTTTGCGACGGCGCCCAGGGTCGTGTATTTGCCGGTGTTCAATCTCATTGCGCTCTCGATCGTCTGTTTCTCGACATCGCTGAACTGCTGGGGCGACCCGACGAAGACGTGAACGCGCCTGTACGCCTCCCGTCCGGACGTTGTCGTCCACGGTATCATCCCGCGTATGGCCCTCTTCAGCAGAAGGTCCGCCCTGCGCGGGTAATACGGACCTTTCCTTATCTGTCCGCGATCCACTTTGGCTTTGAATTCTGCGAACACCATCTCCTTGGGGCCCGTGACTATCACGGACTCCGCGTTCAGGATGACTATTTCCTCGTTATTGAGTATCCTTTCGGCGACGTTGCTCGCCAGCCTTCCGAATATGTGTCCTTTTGCGTCTATGACCGTCACCATATGATCACCTCATTATCCTGACGCCGGATCCTTTCGGATTCTCTGCCATTAGATCTGCTATTGACATCGTCTTTCCGCCGGCCGCGTTTATAGCGTCCTCCGCCTTTCCGGAGAAGCTGTACGCGGCCACCGTCACGTTCTTCGTTATGCTTCCGGCCGCCAGCACCTTGCCGGGGACCAAAATAATGTCCCCCGGATCGGCGTTCCTGTCGAGCTTGCTGAGATTAAGTTCGGCCCAATTCCTTTTGGGCTTCTCAAGCCTCTTCGCAATGTCTCGCCAGATCGCAGCCCCGGTCTCTCTCTCCTTCGCCTTAAGATCGTCGATCAGGGCGAGGAGGCTCGGATCTGTTTTGAAGATTTTCTTCATAGTTCTGACTCTCCCGACATCGGGTAACGCTCCAATGAGCAGGTTATTTATAAAGGTATCCGTGCGCCCGGCATTGCGCGCGGACATGCGGTCACGTAAATGCACGGGCACCGCCTGACAATATAATAAATAGTAGCCCGAAGTTTTGGGTTGTAGTCATTCTGAGGTACGCATATGATAAGATTCGGTCCCGCAGGAATCCCGCTGTCGTGCAAAGGCCGCACGCTCAAGGACGGCATAGAGGATGTTCATAACCTTGGCCTTACCGCCATCGAGATACCCATGGTAAGGGCGGGCACCGTCGAACGGTACCCGGAGGAGGAGGAGATCGGGCTGTGCATCAAAGATCTGGAAGAGGGGCTTGTCGTTGAGATAATACGTGACGACACGCCGGTCTGCGACCCGAAGGAGCCGATAGAGAATGATGACATACTCGTGATGATGGCCTCCGGCGTCGCCGATTCGTACGCGTCGCTGATACCGATGGGCAAGATGGCGAAGAGGCTTGATGTGAAAGTATCGCTGCACACGCCGTACTACATGGACCTCGGAAGCAACAATGAGCTTACCGAAAGATGCCTGAACAATATCAGACACGCGGGGATAATCACGAACGCGCTGGGAGGGGACGTCGTTGTCACGAACCTCGGTCTTTACGATGACGCCGACGATACGGAAGGCACGGACGCGAACATCATTGACAACGTGACGGAAATAATGGGATGGTGGAAGGACGCCGGGATAAAGACGCATCTCGGGATCGAGATAACAGGACGCCTTGAGGCGTTCGGATCGCTGGAACAGGTGCTTTCGCTTTGCGGCGAGGCGGACGGTGTTGTGCCCGTCCTGAACTTTCCGCATCACCATGCGCGCACTAACGGCTCGCTTGTCACGCCGGCCGACTTCACGGATGTTCTTAACGCGATCGCACCGTACTGCAAAGGCAGCATTCATACACTGTTCTCGGGCGTGGAGCACTTCGCCGGCAATGAACGCCGCCTTACACCGATAAAAAAGGGCGACCTCAAGTTCGAGCCTCTCGGCGAAGCGTTGGCCGACCTCGGGCAGGACGTCACCGTGATATCCGGATCACCGTTACTGGAGCACGACGCGATGTACATGAAAGTGATACATGAGCGCGTTCTGACGAAGCGGGTCATAAAAGCGATGAGGGCCAAAAAGAAGGACGAGGCGGCCGTATTCGGGGAAGAAGAGGAAGAATGATGCCGTCGCTTGATTATCTGACCGACGCTGTGAAGAGATCCGTCTCGTCCGTCGACCCCGCCGCCGTCAAAGAGCTGATCGACGGCATCGTTTCTTCGAAAACGGTGTTCATATACGGTTCCGGAAGATCGGGGCTGGCGGGACAGTTCTTCTGCGTCCGGCTGGTGCAGCTCGGCATTGACGTACATTTCGTGGGTGAGATGACGACGCCGATAATAACGAAGGACGATCTCACGATACTGATATCGAACACCGGCAATACGATGTCGGCGGTGCAGACCGCCAACATAGCGAGGCGCATCGGGTCCAGGGTTATCGCCGTCACCGCCGGCACTGATACGAAGCTGACGATAGCGTCCGACGTGATCATTCAGCTGCCTATGGCCAGAGATAAGGAAAGACCGAGATATGCGCCGCTCGGGACGATATTCGAAGAATCGGCGATCGTGTTCTTCGACAGCATAATACCCGACATAATGGAACGTCTCGGTCTCACGGAATCGGATATGAGGAAACGTCACGCCATCTGGGTTTGATCCTCGGCGACGACCATCGACGCTTCCTCGGGACCGTCCTTTGAGCCTTTGAAAACTTTCAGCTCCTCTTTTATCGGATCGATGACCACCGCGAACCCCGTGTCGCCGAATGCTGACGAGTGCGTTCTTACGTCGGTATCGGACATGAAGCATCCGATGCCGAGATGCGAGTGATACCACCCCACAATAACGTACTCGAAATCAAGCCTGTCCAGCTCGTCGAACAGCGTCACCATGTCATCGTGGTCGAAGCGCACGCTGACCTCGTCCGACAGCAGTCCCGAGGTGACCGCTTTGGTGACCGTCGCGTACATGCCGTCATCGTCCCTGAGGACGCTCCCCGCCAGGAGCCCCATGACNTCGGCGTTCCCGGACGCGCCGCGCTCCGCGTGATCGAGCATATCCGAAATAACAGAGTCGGAAATGAACACATCGGCGTGCGCCGGCCTCCGGCGATACGGTACGGTGGCGTCGGTGCAATGCGTTATGCGCGGCATCAGTGACCTCCGAAGCTTACCGAGGCTTTTATCTTTGCCTCGTTGCTCAGATAGAACTCGGCCGATTCGATGCACACGTCCGTGCCGAACGGGTTCATCGCGTTGGGATTGCCGACAAGGTGCTCCACCCCTTTGATGAACGACAGCAGCGTTGAACCGAAGGACCACTTGTCCAGAAGCTTTATGCACACGTACCCCCCGTCCTCGGGCGGCATGATGTTCGGATGGAATATCGGCGTCTCCCACCGTGCCCTCGGCTTCTCGTACGGATATTCCCCGTTGATTATAACCTTGTACGTATGATCTTTTATCTGCACTATGTTCCCGTCCGTCTTCGCATATGCGGGAACGTTGGTCATGTTCACGGTTATCTCCATCGGGAACGTGACCTTTCCGGGATCGAACTCAATATCATACCCAATGTAACCGGAGCACCTCTGCAGCTCGTTCGCCAGTCTTCTCAGGAGGACCTCCCCCGGAAGCCCCATTCACCCTCCCTCCGGGTCGGGAAGCAGCTCAAGGACGTCGTCGTTCATGATGTTCGCCTCTATCACCGTGTCGGCGGCGGTCAGCAGAGATTTTCCCTTCCTCAGCACGTACGCCTTCGGGTCCTTTTTCCAAAACTCCGCGGCGCTCTCTATTATGTCGTACACTGTCTCGTTCGGCGCAATGTCCATTTTAAGCGTCACGCCCAACGCTGCGTTCTTCACCGATATATGTATTCCCATTTCTTACACCTCTGTAATGTTATTTTTACACGCATTATCGCATGGACCGCCGCAGGGATGATTCTCGCACGTTCCGTCCTTTCTCACGCTCAGGACGGACATCTCGCCGGAGACGCCGTCGTAGTACGCGACGTCGCGTATGCAAAGGTCCCTGCGGCCGGATGAGATCTTCAGAGCCTCCCTGACCTGCATCGCCGCCACTATCGACGTCGTCGTTATCTCGGCGGCCGTCTTGGGCACATAGAACGCAGACGCCTTACCGGTGCAGCTGAACCGCGTCTCCATGACGCCGAGATGGCTTCCGTTCATCCCGCACCGGAGGCACGGACCGTCCGGGAGGATGACCTGTATCTTTCCTATCATCCCGTCCGTCCCTCCGTCCACGTACGGTATTCCGTTGTAACAGGCGTGCGCGTTCACGTGAAGTCTAGCTGATATGTTGTCCAGGCATCCGAGCACTATGTCAAAAGAATCCCAGTCGCTGATGTCCTGTACCATGACGTTCCTTGACGCAATTCTTACATCAGGGTCGAGCTCGGACGCGCGCTCCGCGAGTATCTCCGATTTTGTTCCGCTGTTCGCATCGTACCCTCTGAAGAACACGCACCTGTTGAGATTTGAGATAACGACGTGATCCGTATCCGCAACGGTGATATCACGGAACCCCGACAGCACAAGACATTTCACGACCTCGTTGCCCAGCGCCCCGGCGCCGGCGACGAGGCACCGTGCTCTTCGTACCATGTCAAGATCGAGCCACCCGATCCTTTTTGACCTGTCGAAACGGTCCGTGTCGTACTCTTTCGCGCGCATCATCGCATTGACGATGTGCTTCTAGTATAAAATTGATTCTAACTATTACAATTATAGTGTAAGTGGCAGTGCATACTGAACACTGTGATGCCTTTCCGGTCCGGGGCGGCCGTGCGTAAAGTTTTAACCCGACAGCGCGTATGCGCCGGCATGGCAGCACTTCCTGAGCACGGGCACTGTGAGAACTGCGGCGATCCCGTCCCGTTCGGAGAGCACTTCTGCTCCGACGGCTGCTCCGACGAGTACGCAAAGGACATACGCGAGGCGAAAAGGCTTGACACCCGTTTTTACGTTATAATGGGCATCGTGATCGCGGGCGTCGCCGCGGCCGCGTATGCGGTGAAGATATTATTGCTTTCTTAACGCGTTCAGAGTTCCCTTAATATCGTGCACTCTTACGATATCGGCGCCGTTGCGGATACATTCCTTTGCTGACATGATGCTCGCCTCGTAACGCGGCATTCCCGGATACGCGGATGCCAGGAACGACTTCATTGATGTTCCCGTGAGCAGCGGATATCCTTTCTTCAGCGTCCGCAGGTTCTCGATCATGCGGATGTTCTGTTCGGACGTTTTTCCGAACCCTATCCCCGGGTCCAGGATCATCATCTTTCTGCTTACGCCGGAGGCGGCGGCCTTTGAGCATGTGTCATCGAAGAATTTTGATATCTCTTCTATGACGTTCCCGTGCATCGGACGGTCCTGCATTGTTTGCGGAACGCCATGCATGTGCACTATAACAACGGGAACGCCCGCTGATGCGACGATGTTCATCATACGTTCGTCCCTCAGACCGCCGATATCGTTGATCATGGCGACGCCCGCGTTCAGTGCCGCCTCCGCGGTCTCAGGGTTCATGGTGTCTGCCGATATCGGTACCTTAAGGGAAGGCGCTGTCTCTTTTATCACGCTGATGATCCGCGATATTTCCTCGGCAGGCGATACACGAAGAGAACCGGGCCTTGTGGACTCGCCGCCCACGTCTATTATGTCGGCGCCCTCGTCCTCCATCTCGAATATACGGTTCACCGCCTCTTTCCCCGAGTACCGTACCGTATCGGAAAAAGAATCCGGCGTTAGGTTTATGATGCCCATTATCTTCGGTGCGTCGTACTTTAACGAATATCTGCGCCACTCCGTCGCCGTCATAGAAGTTCGTTCACCAGTTCCGCCAGGTCTGCTACTCTTATCGTCCTGTCGCCCATCCCGAACCTCAGGTTATTGACGCAGAACGGGCACGCCGTTATTATGATGTCGGCGAACGCCGCCTCCTCTATGCGCGCTTCCGCCATCCTCTTCGACTCTTCCGGATACGCCGATCTCACGCCTCCTCCGCCGCCGCAGCAGCGGGCGGTGTCGCGTATGTTCGCCATCTCTTTGAACTCGAGCTCCGGTATCATCCTTATTACTTTCCGAGGCGCATCGTACACGTTCGCGTGCCTTCCCAGATGACACGGGTCATGATACGTCGCTTTCGCCTTCAGCGGTTTTAGTTTAAGATCACGCTCCGCGAGGAACTCCGATAAATGAAGAACTCTGAACGGAACCTCCGTGTGCTTTGGATATTCTTCCTTGAACATCCTGTAGCATCCGGCGCACGACAGGATCAGCGTCTCAACGCCCTGCTCCTTTATCGCGTTCACGTTATCTTTCATTATCTTCACGACGTTGTCATTATCCCAGCCCACTCTCTGCATCACGCTGCCGCAGCATTTGCAGTCGACGACGGTGCTGTCGACGTTCAGTTTCTTTAATATCGATAACGCGGCGTTCGCGGTCTCCGGTGTTCTGAATGCTGCCGAACAGCCCGGGAAATATCCGACCTTTGCTTTCTTGGGAACCGCCTTGAGACGCTGTGCCATCGTCTCCTTCTCGCCGTACGGGTTACCGTTCTCCAGTATATTGTCGACCGCCGTCTTATGCTTCGGAAGCATGTGGCCGTTGCGCACAAGATCGGCGCGGCACATCTCTATGATGTCGACGACGTCAACTTTTGACGGGCATCTTCTGACGCAGTCCATGCATGTGGTGCATGTGTATATGTTGTCTATGACAGATTTATCAGCGGGTATGTCGCCGTTCAGAAGACCGTATGACAATATTACTCTTCCTCGCGCCGCGGAAGGGTCCCACCTTATCGCTTTGAACGACGGACAAACGCTTTTGCAGAATCCGCACATGGTGCATACGTTGACCGCCTGCCTCACCTTCTCAAGGTTCTTTATCTCTATGTTGCTCATTGTACCACCCTCGGTATCGTCACGCTTCCGTCCGCCAGTATCAGTATGCGTGCGTCCGGCCTTTGGGAAAGCGCCTCCGCGACGGCGTCGGCGACGCTGCCGAACGGGCGCATGTTCGCCGAACTTATAAGCTCATCGTCAAGACCGGTCACCGCCCACACGTCCGCCCAGACCATTATCTCGGCCATCTTGGCCGCTTTGTGATATCCCAGTTTGTATTCTTTGCTTAAGTTCTCCAGAACCTTCTTAGGGTCCTTGGATGACGAGAGCTGCTGCAGGAACGTCGCGTGGCCCACGCCTTCCCTGCACTTGGACACCATTATTATCTTTCCCCCTTCTTTCAGCGCCCATTTTCCGTTGTCAAGCGCCTTCTGCGATTGATACAGATCAACATCCATCGGGTACGGTGCCACTGAAATGACGACGTCCGCCTTCTCCGGTATCGGTACGGAGAATACCTCATTGGCCCATTCCACCGCTTTACCGAACGCCTTGTTCAGGTCGCCCGCGGCAACTCTGTATATGTTCTGATGACGGTCCAGCACCATCTGTATCGAGAATATCTTTTTCCCTTTGACGACGTTCAGCGCGTCCGTCATGTCCTCATGCACCGGATTTCCGTCAAGGATGAGCGACTGCGCCTCCGGCCTCATCGCAAGCCTGTGGTTCTGCTCCACCGTCTTATACGATGCGACCCCCGGCAGAAATGATTTCCTTCCTCCTGTGTAACCGGCGAAATAATGCGGTTCAACGCTTGTTATTATGACAAGGCGGTCAGCGTTGACGGCTATTTTATTCACTTCCATGTCGGTGCCGTTCTTTGATGTTCCCAGATGAACGCATTCGGATGCCTTCGAATCGTGGCATATGATACGGTCCTTCAGAACATCGTAATGCGAACCGAACACAAATTCATACTCCTCCGGCGTCATATCGCGATGCGTCCCCGTCGCTATCAGATATCTTGCTGACCTTAGGTCCATTCTTTTCGATAAAGCGTCCAATACCTTTGACGTCGGTGTGGGGCGCGTCCCGTCGTTCACGATGAACACCACGTCCTTTCCGCCCTTCAGGAAATCCGAGAGCGAGACGCTGTCCGTCGGATCGTCGATGGCGTCGCCTATCGCCTCGTCGGAGGGCGGGCATCTGACGTCCTTCGGACAGAATATGCCTATCATGTTCCTGTCAGGAATGTCCGCGCTCTGCGTCCCGTCCTTACCGTATCTGATGTCGATCTTCATTGCGCCGATATCTAACACAAAGAATGTATTAATCATTTATGTCAGCGTCTCAGCAAAGGGCGGCCGTTGAAAGGGTTTTTTAACACGCATGCTATCGCGAATACGTGGCATCGCTGAAGGATGTCGGAGAGCGTGCGCTCATCGACCGCATCTTAAAGGACATTAGAGGCTCTTCGTACATCGGACCGGGCGACGACGCGGCGTGCATGGACGTGAACGGAACGAAAGTTGTGATATGCACCGACATCGTCTCGTTCGATAAGCATCTGGCCGAGGGGATGACGATGAAGGACTTCGGATGGCTGGCCGCTGCGGTGAACTTCAGCGACATAGCCAGCATGGGCGCGAGGCCCGTGGGCATACTCGCCGCTGTCTCTCTCCCGCCGGAGACGGACGAGGAATGCCTTTACGATATCATGAAAGGAATAATGGAATGCTCCTCCCTCGTGAACGCGGACATTCTCGGCGGGGATACGAAGCCCGGTCCCGGTTCAGTATGCGGAACGGCCGTCGGTATATGCGATCATCGCGTACTTACACGCGGCGGCGCAAGGCCCGGCGATATCGTGGCCGTCACCGGAGGTCTGGGATCGGCGGCAGCGGGGTGGTACGCCGCGCTGAACAATATTGACGAGAAGGATGCGCTGAACGCCGTGAAGCGCCCGATACCGAGGGTGAAAGAGGGGATCATACTTTCTGAGAAAGGGATAGCGACGTCATGCATGGACATATCCGACGGCCTTTCGGCAACGGCGGCGGCGATATGCAAAAGCAGCGGTGTCGGCATGGACATCCTTTGGGAGGCGCTTCCGAAGGGCAAAGGCGTAGAAAGCGTATGCAAAACCCTTAACATACCGGAAAAGGAACTTATGCTCAGCGGCGGCGGTGAGTACGAGCTGATGTTCACGTTCCGCGAGGAGCATCTGAGCGTTCTTCATGATTCCGATATGGACGTTCACATCATCGGAAAGGTAACGGAGGGTAACCGAACGAATCTGATCGCGGACGGAAAGAGCGAACAAATGGAGAGTAAAGGATATGAGCATTTCACCAAGGGTTGAGGCGCGCTTCTACGAAAAGGATGACGACGCGTACATATGCGGGCTCTGCCCGCACCGATGCCGCATCGCCGTCGGGCAGTTCGGCAGATGCGGTTCCAGGCGCGCGGACGAGGATATGCTTGTCGCGTACACTTACGGCAAAGTATCGTCGATATGCGTCGACCCCGTCGAAAAGAAACCGCTCTATCACTTCAGACCGGGAGGCAAAGTGTTCTCCGTCGGCGGCATCGGATGCAACATGAGCTGTAAGCACTGTCAGAACTATTCGATATCGCAGAGCGCGTCCGGAAAGAAGAGGGCGACGTACGAATCTCCCGAGGAACTGGTGGAGATGTTCAGGAAAGAACGCGTCGACATGATAGCGTTCACGTACAACGAGCCGACGATATGGTTCGAATATATGGTCGATGTGATGGAATGCGCCCCCGACGCGACGTACATCCTGGTGACGAACGGCTTCATCAATGGGGAACCGTTACGCGAGCTCTGTCAGCACGTTTCGGCAATGAACATAGACGTGAAAGGATTTACGGATGAATTTTATATCAAGATCTGCGGCGGAAGGCTTCAGAATGTTCTTGATACAGTTAAGACGGCGTTCTCGCTGGGCGTTCACATTGAACTTACGTATCTTATGATACCGGGGCACAATGATTCCGCCGAGGAGATCAAAGAGTTCATACAGTGGGTACTGGACAATCTTTCTGCCGACGTTCCGGTGCATTTCACAAGATTCCATCCCGATAACGTGATGAACGATGTCCCTCTGACGCCGCCCGAATCTTTGATCGGTGCCATGGACACGGCCACGGACATGGGTCTGAACAACGTGTACGTGGGCAACATAATATCGGAGGAGGGAAGCGACACCTACTGCCCGGAATGCGGTGCCGCCGTCATACGGCGTACGGGATATCTGGTGAACGCGGTGGCGCTCGAAGGGCTGAAGTGCAAAGGATGCGGCCATAAATTATACATCGTGCGCTGAGCGGGCATCCTGCGGACAGTTCCGTTGCCGGAAGACCGGGGTAAATGCCGGCAGTAAAGAATAGTAGTAAAGAACAGTAGTAAAAGATAGTAGTAAATAACAGCAGTCAGTACTGGCAGCGAAGAGAGTGCCGGAGATGAGCCGCTATATACGCAAGATGTCCAGTTCGGTCCGTGCCGACGAGAATGAATTGAAGGAACTGTTCTCCATCGCCTCCGACGTGCCCTTCGACGACAGGATCAACCGGGAGGCCGCGATGGGCGATCTGCGCCACCCGCTGATGAGCAACTTCCTGTGCGAGGCGGGAAGCGACCTCTGCGAACCGTCGAAGAACATGAGCGTGAGCACCTTGGCCGAGGCCATGCATGTGGCCGCCGGCCCGCCCGAGGACACACGCCCTCTTAACATCGGCCTGATGTTCTTTAACGACCGTCCCGACAATTTCTTCAGGTACGCCAGGATCGAAGTGGTCGATAAGCCCGATCCCACGGGGGACGGCATGATGGAAAAAACGTTCACGGGACCGCTGGACCGGCAGCTCAGGGACGCTCTCGCCTTCATAAAGAACTATGTGATAAAGGAAAAGATATTCAAACATCCCGACCGCGCTGAGTCCGACAGATTCTTCAACTATCCTTACGGCGCGGTAGAGGAGATACTGACGAATGCGGTATATCATAAAAGCTACCAGGTCCCGGAGCCCATAACCGTTGTGTTCACTCCCGAAAAAATGGAGGTCACGAGCTGTCCCGGGCCGGACAGGAGCATATCGGACGACGATCTCGGGAGATGTGTGATGATCTCCAAGCGGACAAGGAACAGACGCATCGGCGATATGCTCAAAGAGCTCGGACTGGCGGAAGGCCGCAACACAGGGATACCGCGCATCCTGAGAGAGCTGAAGAAGAACGGCTCGGGAACGCCTGTTTTTGAAACGGACTCCGAACGCCGTTACCTTACTGTCACGATACCGGTGCACCGTACGTTCAGGAATGACGGCGTTGTGCGCAAAGGGACCATAACGGATATCAGGTACATGACCCTGCGGTCCCCAAGACCGTACCGCAGCAGGTCCGAACTGAAAGATGCGATCGTGAGCGTCCTGAAGAAAGGCGAGATATCAAAGAGCGGCCTTGCCAAAAAGCTCGGCTACGCAGGAATAACCAATGATCTCAGAGAGTCGGTGTCGGAGCTCATTGACGAAGGGAGGATCGGGCACACGATCCCTGATAATCCGACAGACAAAGGTCAGAAGCTGAGGCTGCTGTGACGGAACGGCGCCGGCGGGGACCGCTAAGCATCCTGTCACAGCAGGAACAGCAGGTTGCCGATGAACGTCACAAATAACGCGGCAGCCGTTATCGGAACGATGAACGGTATCTTCGGCGTGACCCATATCTTCCCGTCGGCGTCCGCTGCCGTTCCCGCTGATGTTTCCGCAGCGTTCATAGGCCACACGTGCGCCTTTTCGGCGCGGACGGCGTCCATCCTGTGGCCGAGGAACATGTTCGGTATTTTTGTGTCCCCTCTCGTTATGTTCCTGAGGATCATCGGCAGCATCGCAAGCACCGATAGCACGGACGCGAGGAACATCACCGCGATAGGGAATGACAGTATCACCGATACCAGCGATGACGGTACGCTTATCATCGGATAACCGAACATTAACGGGTACGCCGGAAATATCACTGCCAATGATATCAGACATTTTGCGTCGGCCCCGCCCTTTATCACGCCGGAGAAGAACATCGCCAAAAAGATGATGTAACAAAGAGGTATCGCCGCCGAATCTCTGACAAAGATGTCATCGAATGACGTCATCATCGGTACCGCGAACAACAACACCATCAGCGCATAGAACGGAATATCATAACGGAGGGGCCATTCCCTGTCATGAAGTATGTCAAAAATTATCATTGCGGAACCGGCGCATATCATAATTCTTTCCAACGTGATATCAACGAACGACGTCAGTATCAGCGCCGCTGTGCCCGTTATGCCGATGACCGCCCAATGTATGTCCGATACCTCTCTTGACCTTATGTCCTGCACCGACGCCGACACAAGCACCGCTGTCATGACGATGAAACATATTGCCGTTAACGTCTCTTCCACGCCATAGGTCATACGCTCTCACTATTTCAAAGGAACAATTACATGTAATCTTCATCTCGCCGGTGTTCGGGACCGCCGGTGCCCCGGACGCCGGGTCATGCGAAGGAAAAAGATATAATTAACAAGGATTTACGGGTGCTAATGCATGTTAAGAGAGCGGCGTTAATACTTGCCTTGGTCATGGCCGTGACGATCGCGGCACCGCTGCTCTCCGATGAGGCGAAAGGCGATAAAGTATTGGGAGTCGAGTTCTCTTTCTCCCCGAGCTCATACGACGAGATAAGCCTCAAAGCGGGCGAGAGCAGGGACATCTACATTCATTTGTACAACAACTCTGGCAGTACACGCTGCGTGGAGTTCATCGGCGCCACGTTCAGCCACGGCTCGGTGCATGCCTCGATGTCGGACACGAGACCGGTGGAGATCGCAGACGGCACCCATACGATGCTTACGCTTACGGTGACCGCCGACCGCTATACGGGCTCGACGAGCAACATCGACGCGACGTTCCTTTTCATCGTATACGACCCGAACGTCGAGTACGATCCGGCCGCAGGCGGCGAGCACCCGATGTACAAGACGGTGCACATATCCTCGCGGTTAGCGTCGGAGAACCAGTACAACCGGATAATGGGGATATGGGACAATCCGCTGCCGGAACCGTTCGACACAGCCCCTTACGCGGCGGCCGTCACGCTCATGATATGGCTGGTGATAGCGGCGTTCGCGTCCCTTGTGATCATACCGAAAATTCTCATGCCCGTACTGTTCAGGAAGAAGGGGAAGGAGGACCGCAAAGCCGTGTTCAGGAAGATACAGCGGCCTCTGTTCATGATACTTCTGCTGTACGGCATCACCGTCTGCCTGCCCGTTCTGGGCGTGGGCGAGTACATCATCGATATGGTCACAACCGTCGCATACGTCATATACATCGTGCTGGGCGCGTGGATCTTCCTTAAGATATACGCGGCGCTGCTGGACATGTGGGAGAAGCATGCGCATGAGGACGACGATGAGTACGACGTGCGCAACTCGATGACCCCGCTTCTGATGGTGATCGGCAAGATCGTCGTGGCCATGGCCGCCGTCGCGGCCATAATGGGCGTGCTCGGGTTCGATCTGATGCTGATCATCACCGGAGCGGGTATAATCGGTCTCGCGATATCATTCGGCGCGCAGAGCACACTCGCTCAGTTCTTCGGAGGTATCACGTTACTAGTTAATCGTCCGTTCAGGCCGGGCGACCTCATACGCCTCGATGACAGTAATGACACGTTACGCGTGATGAACGTCGGGTTCATGATCACCACGTTCAGGAACTGGGGCAACTCCGAGATATTCTCGATGCCCAATCAGAAGGTCGTATCGTCAACGATAATAAACGTCACCGCCGAATCGCTTGCGTACCGCATCATAGTGCTTGTGCGCGTTCCTTACGGGACGGACATCGCGTTAGCGAAAAAACTGGCGCTTGCCGCGATGACGGAGCATCCGAGGATACTGCAGGATGGTTCGGAAGAGATACCCAAGGTTAGAGTGGAAGAACTCTCCGAATCATCGCTGACCATACGCGTCAGCGGTTTCGTGGACGATTTCGAGGACCACAGGTCGATAGCCGCCGACATAAGGGAGAGCATTTACGCAAAGTACCGTGAGAACGGCGTTGTCATCGCAGTTCCGAAACTTGACATATACATCAAGGACCCGAACGACGGCGAGAGGATGTACTGACCCCGTCCCGAATACGGGACGATAAAAATATTCGTATGTTACCTGTAACGCCTTTCAGACCGCCTTAAAGAATAATTTTCTGTTTTCGTTATGCAACTATTGTTTTCGGAGGCATTAAATACATTTATTATGCTTATCGGAACCAATACTACGAAATCTGAAAAAAACAGGGATGTTTACTATGGACGATTTGGACGAACATATAATCGAGGTGCTCAAGAAGGATTCAAGATGCCCGTTCGTGGAGATCGCCGAACAGCTTCAGGTGTCCGAAGGGACCATCAGGAGCCGCGTCCGGAGGATGATGGACGACGGGATGATCAAGGGATTCACAATAAAAACGAGCTCCAGGAACGTGAAGGCGATGGTCGAGATACGCATAGACGTGAACACCGACACCGACGAGATCGCAAAATTGCTTTCTGCCAATCAGGGTGTCACGGAAGTTTACGAAGTGACCGGCGATCAGGATATTATCGCGATCGTCGACGTGGAATCGTCGCAGCAGCTTAACGACATAATCGAAAGGATGCGCCGGAACGACAACATCCTCAGCACAAGGACGAGACTGATACTGAAGGAACATTTCGGGGTTGGTTGAGTGTTCCGCGGTACGATGACCGCCGTGGTCACGCCGTTCACGCGCAGCGGAGAGATAGACGAGGATTCGTTACGGAGACTGATCACATTCCAGGAAGAGAACGGCATAGACGCCGTCGTGCCCTGCGGCTCGACGGGCGAGTCCGCCACCCTGAACTTCAAAGAGCATCTGCGCGTTGTGGAGATAACGGTGGACCAGGCGAAGAAAGCTAAGGTCATAGCGGGCGCCGGAAGTAACTCCACGTCAGAGGCGATAGCTCTCAGCAGGAGCGCCGAGGACGCGGGCGCCGACGGGATATTATCGATTTCACCGTACTACAACAAACCCACGCAGGAAGGGATATTCAGGCATTACGAATCGATCTCCGGATCGGTGGAGATACCGCTTATCATATACAACGTACCCGGGAGAACGGCGAGCAATATAACTTCGGAGACGACGCTTAGGCTTGCGGAACTTCCGGGGATCGCCGGGATAAAGGAGGCCAGCGGGGATATTGAGCAGGTGCGCCGGATACTCAGCGGAAGGCCGAAGGGATTCTCCGTCCTTTCCGGTGATGATCACATCACGTACGATATGATGAGAATGGGATCCGACGGCACAATATCCGTTGCATCGAACTGCGTTCCCGGCCGCGTATCGGAGATGGTCCGTTTGTGCATGACGGGACGTGCAGACGATGCGCTGCGCATACATAACGAGCTTGTTCCTCTCTTCAGCGCGCTGTTCCTTGAGACGAATCCCATACCGATAAAGTACATAATGGCGAGGATGGGCTACGGTTCCGGTATGCTGAGGCTTCCGCTTACGGAACTGACGGAAAAGAACCGCGCGTCCGTTGACGCTTTGATGAATACGATGGGACTGATACAATGCAGGCAGGGGTGATAAAATGATCAACGTAGCTTTGGGAGGCGCCACCGGCAGGATGGGGCGCATGGTCTGCGACATGATAACGAAAAGTGATGATATGAAACTCGTAGGCGCCATGATCGCGCCGACCGAACCGGAAGTAGGCACCGAGATCTATAAGAACGTGATAGCAAGAGGACCGGACGGTCTTGACGAGGTACTGGAGAACGCTGATGTTTACGTGGACATCACATCAGCGGCGGCCGCGTCCAACGTTATAACGAAGGTGCCGGCGAAAGGCATAAACATGGTCATCGGAACAACGTCGATACCTGACACCGTCATACAGAAAATGAAAGACGAAGTGACAAAGAACAACACTTCCGCCGTTCTTTCGCCTAACTTCGCGGTAGGCGTCAACGTGTTCTGGAAGATGTGCGAATCGTTGGCTGCGGTGCTTAAGGAATATGATATAGAAGTGATCGAAGCCCATCACAATCAGAAGATAGACGCTCCTTCGGGAACGGCTGCGGAGGCGGTAAGAAGAATGACGAAGGTCACCGGCATAAACGACGTCATCTACGGGCGCGAAGGCATGACCGGCGCCAGGAAGAAGGAGATATGCGTGCACTCGGTACGCTGCGGGGACGTGGTCGGCGACCATACGGTGATTTTTGCGGGGAACGGCGAGGTGATCGAACTTAAGCACCGCGCCAACTCGCGGGAGGCGCTGGCAAGAGGATTCGTCGCGTCGGTGAGATGGATACACGGAAAGAAGGACGGGACGGTGCACAACATGAGCGAGGTACTCGGATTATGATAACTGTCCTTAAATTCGGAGGCACGAGCGTCGGATCCGCCGAAGCGATCGCAAGATCGGCGAAGATAATAGCGAACGGCGAAGGAGGACGTGTGGCCGTGGTGTCGGCGATGTCAGGCGTGACGAACCATCTCATACAATTCCTTGAGACGGACGGGGCGAGCGCTGACGACGCATTATCGATACTGATAAAGAAGCACACGGACGCCGCCGCGGCACTTCTTGACGGAAAGCTGCTGAAAGAGTTCACTAAAGAATTCAATGAAAGGGTCGACCGTCTTAGAGAACTTCTTAACAGCGGCAACGCGGGGGACGCGTATTTCAGAGATAACATATCATCGCAGGGCGAGCGCTTCTCATCGCTGCTTCTGTCATACGTGCTTATGTCAATGGGACGCGAATCAATAGCGCTGACGTCGGAGGAAGCGGGAATATACGCAACGGGTCCGCCGGGACTGGGGACCGCGGACCTTCAGAGAACGTCGGCGGGTCTCATGATGAACGTCAGGCCGCTCATCATGCGTAACGTGATCCCCGTTATCACCGGATTTTACGGACGGGACGGCGACGGAAGGCCGATAACGTTCGGGCGCGGCGGTTCGGATTATTCAGCGGCGGTGGTGGCCAACGGGCTCGATGCCGATTGTCTTGAGATATGGACGGACGTCGACGGCTTCATGTCCGCGGACCCGCGCATAGTCCCGGGGGCGATAATGATTGATGAGATGAACTTCGGCGAGGCCGCCGAGTTGGCGTATCTCGGCGCGAAGGTTCTTCACCCGCGGACCATAGAACCGGTCAGAACGAAGCACATCCCTCTGAAAGTGAGGAATTCATTCAAACCGGAGCATCAGGGAACGCTGATACATCACCTGCGGTCGCCGAAGAACGAGATGCTGAGAAGCGTCGCAATGAAAGCGGACCTTTCGATAATAACCGTAAGCTCCGCGGAAATAGCGTACAGACCGAAGATGGTCGCCGGGATCATCGACAAGATAGCGGACGCAGGCGTCATAGTTTACGCGATATCCACTTCGTTATCGACGGTGGCGCTGCTTATCCACAACCTCGACGTGAAAGAGACGTTAAGACACCTTAACCTTCTCGATCCCGCCGACATAGAAAGAATTGACGTAAAGAGCAACATGGCGCTCATATGCGCCGTAGGCGACGACCTTCTGAGGAAGTGCGGCGTATCGGCGGAGATATTCGGCGCCGTCCGTGACGCCGGCGCGAACGTCGAACTGATATCGGAAGGCGCGTCGGACGTGTCGCTCAATTTCGTTGTTCCCACAGACAAAGCGATAAGCGTGGTGAGGTCGCTTCACACGAAGTTCGTTGGTGAGTAAGATGCGCGATTTTGAGAATGACGGCGGCCATATGATGTTCGGCGGCGTCCGCGCCGACAGCATTGCCGAACGGTATGGAACGCCCGTTTACGTTACGGACGAGAACATAATAAGAGAGAATTACAAAAGAATTTATAACGCGTTCGCGAAACACATGGAAGCACGTGTGCATTACGCGTGCAAAGCCAATTCATCATTGGCCGTTCTGAGAATACTGGAACAGGAAGGCAGCTGTATTGACGCCGTCTCGATCGGCGAGGTGATGACGGCGATGAGAGCCGGTTTCGACGCATCACGCATACTTTACACGGGAACGAGCGTCGGCAGCGCGGAGCTTAAGGCGGTCGCTGACCTAGGAGTTATGATAAATGCCGATTCGTTATCGGCGATAGAGCGTCTTGCAAAGATAAGGCCTGACGCCAAAATGTCCGTCAGGATAAATCCCGGCGTCGGCGCGGGGCATTGCGATAAAGTGAACACCGGCGCAAAGGACACAAAGTTCGGCATTCCCGCGGACACTGCCGCGGATGCGTACGGAAGGGCGGTCGAGCTCGGTCTTGAACCGATAGGGATACATGCGCACATAGGCTCCGGCGGACAGGGCATCGAACCGTTCACCGATGCGGTCAGCGTACTGACGGAAATTACGAACAGGATAAAGGATGATCATGATATCGATCTTGAGTTCATAGACATGGGCGGCGGGTTCGGCGTGCCGTACAGGCCGAACGAGCAGGTGACCGACGCCGAAGAGATAGCGGAAGCGGTCACGGACATAATTCTCAATGAAACGTCCGTCAGGACCGTTGCAATTGAGCCCGGACGGTACATGGTGTGCGACAGCACTATATTGCTTACCAGATGCACCGACGTGAAAAGGACGGAAGTGAAAAATTACATCGGCACGGACGCGGGATTCAATACGCTCATACGGCCTGCGTTCTACGGCTCGTACCATCACGTCGCGATCGCGAACAAATTCAACAAGGCGTGCGAGGGCAAATACGACGTTGTGGGGCCGATATGTGAGACGGGCGACTTTCTGGCGAGGGACCGTGCGCTTCCGATGCCGGAGGAAGGTGACGTGATCGCAATATACAACGCCGGCGCATATTCGTTCTCGATGAGCAGTACGTATAACTCAAGACCAAGATGCAGTGAGGTCCTCGTATGTGACGGTAAAATTGACGTGATACGCGAACCTGAGACAACGGAAGATCTGTGGAGACATCAGAAGATACCTGAGAGGCTCCTTAAATAGAATGACGGGATGTGCGGACATGGACCTTAAAAGGACTGCGTTCTTCGGCAAACATATCGCATCCGGTGCAAAGATGGTACCGTTCGCCGGATGGGAGATGCCCGTTCAGTATTCGGGGATAATCGATGAACATAACGCCGTGCGGACATCCGCGGGACTGTTTGATGTCTCACATATGGGAGACATCATCATACGCGGGAGCGGCGCGAAAGTATTCTTAAACAGCGTCATAACAAATAACATAGAGCTTGCGGTCCCCGGCAAAGGGATATATTCGCATATTCTGAATGATGACGGCACGATCATCGACGATACGATAGTTTACAGCCTCGGCCATGAAACGTATCTTATGGTGCCGAACGCGTCCACCAAGGATATCGTGCTGTCGTGGCTGAACGGTCTTGAGCATGCGGACACTGAGATCATCGACGTTTCGCCGAGGATCGCCTGCCTGGCGATACAGGGCCCCAAGGCGGCGGACATAGCGCAGCGCATCACGGACGATGATATCGCGGGCATAAAAAGATTCAACGCGAGTATCGCATCAATAGGCGGCGGACGGTGTCCGTTCTTAGAGGACATCCTCGGAACATCGGATGAGGGGACATTGTGCATGTTCGCCCGAACGGGATACACGGGGGAGGACGGATTTGAGATACTCGTTGAGAAAGAGGGAGCAGACCTTCTTTGGGACTCCCTTGTGAAAGAGGGCGGTGATGATCTTATGCTTACGGGCCTCGGGTGCAGGGATACGCTGAGACTCGAAAAAGGGATGCTGCTTTCGGGAACGGACTTCGACGGTTCGCAGACGTCACTTCAGACGGGCCCGCCGTGGGTGGTGAAATTTGATCACGAGTTCATCGGAAAGAAGGCGCTTGAAGCTCAGAGAGATAATAAGAATTACAGCGTCCTCGCCGCCCTCGTGACAGACGCGAGGAACATCCCGAGGCACGGTTACGGGATATTCAGAGATAACGAAAAAGTAGGGTACGTGACTTCGGGCACATTATCCCCGATACTGAAAAAGGGCATCGCGCTGGGTTATGTTCCGATGCCGCTGTCATCACCGGGCAGCGAATTGGAGATCGATGTGCGCGGGCGCCTGGCAAAAGCGACGGTCGTGAAACTTCCGTTCCTCTGAAGGAAATCATTATTAAGTATTTCCATAATGGGCTGTCAAGGCTCACGTGGTGTAGCGGCCAATCATGAGGCCCTTTCGAGGCTTCGACCCGGGTTCGAATCCCGGCGTGAGCACTTTTTTTACGTTCGTACGGGGCGTCACACGGTTATCCTGCGCCTGTACCTCTCGCTCTCCTTTATCACGCTGTCCAGGTTATCATCATCCACTATCGTAACATCAGGAAGCTTTGACGGGAACGTCCTGAGCATCGCGTCCATCAGATGCCTGTCTGAGAACTCCGCTTTAGAAAGTTTATCGCGGTCCCATGAGCCTATCATCGAATACACGCCTTCCATCCCTTCGGCATAAAATTTTGACACGATGACCGCCGCGACAATGGAATTCGGCGACATCACCGCAACGTTGGAACCGCGCACCGCGTACGCGTCGCCGTTGAACGATAATGCGAGACCGTCGTTGCTTCTTACGATGTCCATGGCCGGATAGTCCGTTCCGTTGTTTCCGATGTATGCGGTGCTCTCCAGATCGACCGACGTCCTGCGCCTCATGTCCATGAGTTCGAACGCCTTCTCGTTGCCGCCTACGGGTTTTATCTCCTCAAGCTGGTAAATGAAATCTGTCTCTTCCATCTCCTCAATTATGCCGTCTATCGTATCGAGTATCATATCATCTTTCACGTCAATGAACTCGGTGCCGTCACGCGACGACACCTTCGGCACGTCCATCTTGGATATGCGGGCGGAGATGTCCCTGAACTTCTTTGCGTCCTGCCTTTCCATCTCCGTGTCGTTGAATGCGACTGCGGTGCAGTATATCCCGTCCGCCGGGATCCCGAGCGCATCGCAAAGCACCGACGCGTAATGTTCGTACGATTCGGAGACGACGGACGTCGTCATCAGTCCGTTGAGATAGCGAATAACATCGGAGCCGGGCATCACGCTCATATCGTTCACGAAATAAGCGTGAAGGGAGCCGTCGGTGACGCCGGCCGCCTTCAGCAGCGGTATCAGCGTCTTTAACGAATCCCCTGACCTCCGGTCCTCGCGGTTCAGCTCGAATGAGAGTATGTTGTCGTATGCGGTCATTATATCATACAGCTTTCCGCCGTTGCGTATGAAGCGGTCGCACATCCTTTTCATGGCGTTCATCGATCCCAGAAGACCGGATGCGCCGCACATGAGCTGTTTATCCTCAACGAACCCGAGCTCTTCCATGTGGTCGTATTCCATCTTCACTCACCGTCAGCGGTATCATCCACATCGGAAGAAAGATCGAACGGGCCGTCCAGTAACACGCCGTTGAAAAATACCTTCTGCCCCTTCATTCTCAGATTCCCGTCGGCGAATTGTTTTATCGTCGCGACTATCAGCGGAAGCTCGCGCTTCGCACCGTCAGACCTTATCTTTGCGAAGAGCGGCTCGCTCTCGCCTTCCGCCTTCCTTATCTCGTCCAATGTCCTCGTTCTTAATTTCTCGTACATGCCGGACCAAAGCTCATCGTATCCTGCGCCGCGTATGGGGAATCCGCAATAAGTTAATGCGGAACCCCTGTCCCATTCCTTGGTGCAGAGGTGGATCATTATGCCGTGCTCTTTGGCATCATCTTTGATCAATTGCCATATGACCTCCTGCCATGTCCCCTTCGGCCCGTCGGGCAACGCGGGATGAAGATTTATCAGATCGTACGTTACGCACGTCTCGTCATCCACCCACAGCATGTACCCGGCAAGGACACCGATATCGAAATCGTATTTTGACAGAAGCTTTCTCATCTCCCTTCCGTAGCCGTTCCTCCATTCCGTTTGATCACTGTCCCAAAGGTCCGGACGGAACGTTTTCCATGATAATGTCACAAGCGGTATTCCGTATCCTTTCACCATGTCGAAGAACTGTTCCCTCTGTTCTTTCTTAGGATTGGGCTCTTCGGTGTTGTCCCAGTTGCAGAAGACGAACTCAACGTTAACGTCAATGCCGCCGTTCGCTCTCTTGTCCATGACGGTTCTGAGCAGGTTCCTTGAGCCCGGGCCCCTGCCAGTGGAGAACCAACCCAATCTCAGCATGTCCGCCGCTATGACCTCTGAGTATATATCTTAACTGTGAATGTGAATGCGGACACCTTGACCGCCTGCAGTATGTGCCGTATCTCTTTCTACGTTACGATGCCTGATCGAATGAATTTTTACATCATCTCCTGTCCGTACGATCATCTTCGACCGTTCATATCATATATTTACTGCACATGACATCATGAGGGAACAGAATGCCTAAAAGTTCGAAAAAAGGTAAAATACTGTATAAAGCCAAAAAGGCAACGGATATGTCCCTCAGAGAGCTTGAACAGTGTTCTGAGCTGTTCTCGGAAAATTATGGCAAATACAGTGAATACGCCGGAGAAGAAAAAGCCGGTCATAAGGTACGCATGTCTGTCCCGTATTATGAGAGGCACTACATGGCTGACGACCATTACGTCGCTCTCGCGAAAGTGAACTCGAAGGTGATAGCACACGCATTTTATGTCCGAAAAACAATAGACGGAAGGTCCATAACATGGGTGCTGCAGCTCGTGGTCCATGAAAGTTACAGGGGAAAGGGCATCGGAAGCAGACTTCTGCATTCCATTTGGGGTTTCTCCAACGACTGTGCGTGGGGCCTTGCGACAGCAAATCCTCTGACAGTGAAGACGCTAGAGTCTGCGACATTTCGTGAAGTATTGCCGTCGGAGATCTCAAAGCACATCAAGGACATCAAGTGGTTAGGTTCCAAAATTCATTTCGTAAAGGATTACTTGGTCGACGAAGAAAGATCGATGGTAAACACTGAATTCTTTGTGGATCTGCAAGGCATTGAGAAACTTACAAGATCGGTGTTCAACGGCAATTGGAAACTCGGAAACCTGCTGCCTGGATACGAATGGCTGGCCTTTACGTTCGATGACCAGCCGGTCCATGAAGGTTATGAAAAAAATTTCATGAACATCATTCAGTTCTCGGAACAAAGGCTGAGGGATGCATACGGAAGGATGAAGGTCAGAGATCAGCCGTGGGCGCATCACACCGGGGAAGAGGTTGCCCATATTTTCAAAACCATGGAACGTCTGGGCACAGATGTTCGTAACGTCATTGACTTCGGATGCGGCGAGGGAAGGCATTCAGTGGAGATCGCATCAAAATATTCTGAGATAAAGGTCAGAGGCGTGGATTTCTCAGCCGCGAGCATACGGACAGCCAAAGCAAGGGCGAAGAAATTATCCAACGTGTCCTTCTCCGTGGCAGACTGCCGGAAGATCAGAAGGCACAGTAAATATGATCTTGCCCTGTGCCTCTATGACGTCGTTGGGTCTTTCCCCGATGAAAAGGACAATATGAGGATCGTCTCAAATCTTTATGATCATCTGGTACCGGGCGGCTATATGTTCATGTCCGTGATGAATATGGAACTGACCGAACATCTGGCACATCCGAACAACATCGGTCCGATATCCAGGGATCCGAAGATACTGTTCGATCTTGAGGCCGGCGACATAATGCAGAGAACGGGCAATGTGTTCGATCCGGACCATTACGCGATAGATACCGTAACGGGACTTGTGTTCAGGAAAGAGCAGTTCCACGGCGACGGGAAACTTTCCGTTGAGTATGTCATACGCGATAAGAGATATCGCCGCGCCGAATTGGAAGGACTGATCGCCGACAGGGGATTTGAGATCATAACGTGCGAGTATGTTCAGGCGGGAAGGTGGGATGAGCCTTTGACCCCGACCGACATTAAGGCAAAGGAGATACTTGTGGTAGCCCGAAAACCTCCGGCACATCCGTGACGGGACAGGCCGTTGGCCTGTCCATGAAAGGGCGCATTGCCATTGGTGAAGAAGCTACACATCGAAAAGCACCGTCACGGACGGCGTATCCTTATCAATTTCCATCATATGGTACGTTACCGCCTTTATCTCCGTCTTAGGCATGTGCCTTTCCTTGTCCAGCGTCTCACCGTACGATTCGCACAACACCTTGTTCCCGCTGAACGTTACAGCGAACGATGACATCACCGACGACTCGGCGTCCAGCATGTAAAGGAGCTCCGATAAGAACAGATACAGACGGTCTTCGATATCGTCCGCTTCCACGGTCACGTAGAATCTTTTTTTCTTTTCGACCGCCGCAACGTCTATCATCTGGTCGAACATCGCGTACGCCGCATTCCCGAAGCACTCTTCCATTGTGCGTCCGTTACATCTTACAAGGATATCGGCGGTATGCTCAAGCGTCTCGTATCTCATCACCCGAAGAACGCGAACATCCTTAATCTCTGTTTCGCCGGTACCGCCTCATGACCGCCGGAGACCACGGAAAGAATCGGAGACTGTTCTTATGGCCTTTCAAAAATAATGTATTAATACGTGTACGGTGGTCATTGGCGCTATGCGTTTGGGTATTATAGGATGCGGGTCGATAGGCGGCGAACTTGCGGAGGCCGCCGACGGTATGACAGAGGTCAAGAGAATATATCTCGTGGACCTTAACGGAAAGGCGGCCGATGCGCTTGCGTCGAAACTGAACAAGGCTGTGGCCGTCCGCTCAATAGAGCAGGAACTGTATCATTGCGATCTTGTGATAGAGGCGGCGAACCAGGCCGCCGCCAGGGAGATCGTTCCGAAGGTTGTCGGCAGGGGCGTTGATATAATGATAATGTCCGTCGGAGCGCTCGTGGATGATGATTACAGGAACAGTGTTTACGAAACAGCGAGAAACACGGGAGCGCGCATACTCGTGCCGTCGGGGGCGCTCTGCGGCACCGACGGTCTCAGTTCCGCGTCGGTGGGACGCATTGATGAGGTCTTACTTACAACAACAAAAAGCCCAGACAGCCTGGTAGGTGTTCCGTATCTGAAAGAGAAGGGGATAGACATCACCAAGGTGAGCGAACCCACGGTCATTTATGACGGATACGCGAGAGAAGCGGTAAAATTATTCCCGAAGAACATTAACGTGGCCGCCGCCGTGAGCATCATGGGCGTCGGATTCGACAGAACGAAAGTGAAAATAATATTAGATCCGAAGACCAGATCGAACTCGCATGAGCTTATCGTACGAGGAGAGTTCGGAGATATGATATCCAAGACGAACAACGTGCCGTCGCCGTCGAATCCGTCAACGAGCCACCTTGCGGCGCTCTCCGCGATATCAGCGCTGAAGAGAATAATCAGGAACGACTGGGTAGGCATATGACGCAAATGTCCAGAGCGCAGAGGATATCGGAAAGCTGCGTCAACGTCGGCGCCGTTGTCATTTCCAACGGTACTTCGCCGTTCCTTGACCTGACGTTCTGGTATGTTACCGAACAATCGTCCGGAACGTTCGAGGGATCGCTCGCAATAATCTCGGACGGTTGTCTTGATGTTGTGACGGGTCCGCTTGAAGAGACCACGGCAAAGAAAGGGAAAGGCAATGTGCACGTTTACCGGACACGCGAGGAACGCAACGGCATCATCTTAAAATTACTGAAAGGGCACGAACGCATCGGCATATGCGGCCCGTCGGTCACATACAATGCGTCCGAGTACCTGAAACGGATATCGGGCGCGGAGCTCGTCGATGTCTCGTCGAACATCGACGGCGTGATGTCGATCAAAGATGAAAAAGAGATATCGGAAATAAGGAAAGCGTGCGAAATATCATCGAAGACCGCGTCACGCATCCCCGAGATGTTACATGACGGCATCTCCGAGAAAGAGATGGCATGTTCTATAGACGCCGACATGAGGAACAACGGCGGGAGCGGCAACGCGTTCGAGACGATAGCCGCG
>WRNI01000004.1 GCA_009776695.1 Methanomassiliicoccaceae archaeon | reverse complement strand
AAAAGGAATTGGTAGAAGACCCGGAATACGATTACGGGAACAAATGCTTCCTTAAGTTCTTAGGGTTCACGGCAAGGGACCTCTCGCTGACGGGAGAGATAAGCAAGGCCGACGTCGAGACGGAGGACGAGTTACGAGAGTACATGGACCGTCTGGACGACAGGAAGTACAGGCTGAACGCCGCCAGTATAAGATTAACTGAGGAAATAAAGGGGATATGGAACCCCGACCCCACAAAGCCGGAGGCCAGTACGCTTGAGATAGACGTGGACGGCCAATATCTGAAAGTTGTCGTAAAAGATGAATTAGGCGTTGAAGTTGAGCTTGATCAAAGGTCAGAAGGATTCCAGTGGACGTTCTCGTTCCTTGTGGTATTCTTCGCGGAGGCGGATTCCAAGCACGACAACAGCATCCTTTTACTGGATGAGCCCGGTACGAGCCTTCACGCGCTGAAGCAGGCGGAGTTCAGGAACACGGTATCAAAACTGAGCGAGAAGAACCAGACGCTGTTCTCAACGCATTCGCCGTTCATGATAGGTGCCAATGAGATCGAGAAAGTACGCGTTGTTGAGATGACCGACCGCGAAGCCGGAACGGTAGTATGCACCCCGGAGACGGCAACGGATTATGCTGCTTTGCTTCCGGTTCAGGAGGCATTGGGGTTCGACATAGCGCAGAGCATGTTCTCCGGCGGCAAAAATCTGATACTTGAGAATCTTTCGGATTACTGGTACATTGAGACGATCGCCGATATGATGAGATCCGCCGGTGTTCCCTCGTTGGATGACGACATAACGATGTTACCGGTCTCGTCAACGGGAAAGATAGCGTACTTCGCGACGATAATGCACGCGAAGAAGTTACAGGTCACCGCGTTATCGGATTCGTTATCGGAAACGCACAAGCGCGATCAGGAACGGCTTATCAACGCGGTGGGCGCGAGACATCTGCTGAGATCGCGGGATTTCATCGATCAGGAGATAAAGATGCCGACGGTCGAGGACCTTATGAGAGATACGTTAGCCAGCGTCGCGAAATCGGAGCTCGGATGGGACGTATCGCAATACGTGGTATCAATGCCTAGCACCCCGATACTGAAGATATTCGACGACCGCATGGGAAACGAATATTCAAGAACAAAGCTCACAAAGGCGTTCATGAACTGGTCACGCCCGAAGATAGATTCGTTCACTTCGTTAAGCGAAGGCGAACAGAAACGTTTCATAAATCTTATGGCTGAGATAAACGCATCGTTCAGAGAGTGAGAAGTTTCGCCTCGGCCTTTCCGTTCTCAACGGTAAGCAGCGCAGCGTAACCGTCCTTCGCCGCCCCCGGGTTGACGAATAACGTGCCGTCATGCTCTTCGGTGCCCCGCGCCTCGTGTATGTGACCCGAAAGCACAACGAGCGGTCTGTACTTTTTTACGATGTCAGATATCGACGTGCTGCCGACCGTCATACCCGACGGTATCTTATCGAGATGTCCGAACGCAGGCGCGTGAACCATCAGTATCGTCACGTTATCGCAGATGGGATCGAGCGAATTGAAGATCTCTTCCTCGGAGATCTCGAACGGAGTATCGAATATCGTCGGATTCGAACCTCCCAGACCGGCGATCTTGATGCTGCCGATGGTGACCGTCCGTCCGTGCATATCCTTCGCGAATTTTGATATTGTGATCGGCAGCTCGCGCGGATCGCAGTTCCCCGGTATTGCGAATACGTCCCTGTTCAGCGACGATAAATAATCGGCGGCCATGCGGACCGGTCCGAAATTGGTTATGTCGCCGAGCACAAGGATGTTGTCCGCATTGTGCTCATCGGCAAGTCTGTTGACGCCGGCGGCGGTCGATGCCTTTGCGTGTATGTCGGAGACGACGATCGATCTCATGAATGTTCGAAGAACATCAAGATAGATTAAGCTTTCACTGTATCTGCGATTGTGTGCGGCATCAAGGTCTTAGGGCGGCCTTCGCGTCCCTGTATATCCGTTCCGTAGGATATAGGTCAACGGACCCGTCCGGCGGCGTTACGAGCTCAAGCCCCGTTGCCTCCGAGACGCGCGCACAGCCCTTCTCGAAGGCGTCGCCCCCGGTCCCGATGCCGGTGTCGATCTTCACCGCTTTCTTATATCCGAACAGCTCGAAAACGCCTTTGAGGGAATGGATGTCCAGTATCTCGAAGCCTTTGCACATGTCCATCTCTTTGGAGAAACCGTCCCAGTTCTCGGCTATCGCCGGCGTCACGTAAAGCATTCCCGGATATTTTTTCACGAAGCTGTAATATTTCTGGTGGCCTCCAAGCGCAACGCCGATGCAGTCGTCGCATACGTCCTCGTTAGCATCGCGGAACACGAACGCCGGCACGTCAACGGAAGATGACGCGAATTTCGAGATATCCCAGCAGGCGTTGCCGCACATCCCGTAGTACACGGCGACGGCGTCGACGCGGTTCTGATATTGTTTAAGCTGGTCCTCAAGCGTCTTTCGCAGAACATCGGGTTCCGAATGGAGGCCAAGCTTGTTCATTATCACGACGATGTTGAGATCATTCTCGTCCATCTCGCAGAATCCTTTGTCGAATTCCCATTCGTCAAGGAGCGTGAAAGGTATGCCTTTGGTTGTCAGTTTCTTTTTCAGTGTGTGCGCCGGCTCGGTGTCGACGATAAAAACATTCTTCTCATCTTTGTCATTGCACAAAGAATAAACTATCTCGTCCTCGAGTATCGGACAGCCTATGATGCACACGGTTCCTTTGGCCATGAACACATAACACATAATGGGATTATAACTGCATCGGGAACAGGATCGGAAGCGTGAGGGGCGAGATTCGAACTCGCGGGTCCTTTCGGACAATAGATTAGCAGTCTATCGCCTTACCAGGCTGGGCCACCCCCACATTAATGGTGGGCTCGGCCGGATTTGAACCGGCGGCCTCCGCCGTGTGAAGGCGACGTCATAACCGCTAGACCACAAGCCCTTGATTCCGACAAAGTATAACGGTGTATTTAATCGTTCACTCATGCGTACGCGCAACGTTATTCGATGCGTGATAACAGCGGCAGGATGCAAAAGATTAACATTGACGTTTCATTACAAGCTGTCATGAAGGACGCCCGGTCACCGGAGAACGCATCAGGGAACGTATCGGAGAACGCATCGGACAACGCCGACAAAAAGTTCGACGGCGCTTTGAATTCAATTCTTCACACAGATAAAAGAGACTATCCGTGCTACGTCGGAGGTCTCAAAGTGGCGTCGGGCATCGAACACATCGTAAGAAGCCCCGTTGACGGGAGCATAATATTCGGAAGGTTCCAGGAAGCGGAGGACGGCCTTCCGGACGTAGCGGCCGGCGTCGCGGCGAACGCGTTCAGAATATGGTCCAAAACGGACCCTGTGAAAAGGGCAGAACTGTTCGAAACAATTCTGAACGGCATAAAGAAACAAAAGTACAGGATCGCCGCTTCGATAACGTTAAGCGCAGGAATGACCCGCAACGACTCGCTGTACGAAGCAGACCGTCTGGCGGAGGTGATCGGCACCGGCATCAAAGAGATAAGGGACAGCGTCAAAGGGAAACCCGCGGGAGTGTGGGCCGTCATATCCGAGTACAACTCACCGCTCGCGGCGCCGATGGGCTACGCCGCGGCCGCGATGCTCGCCGGCAACACCGTAATAGTGATACCGCCGAAGGAATGCCCGTTCCCTGTTTATCTGGTGTATGAGATAATGGCGGCGGTGCTGCCTGACGGTGTTCTTAATTTATTGTACGACAGGAAAGGAAAGGCAATGAGGGCGCTCGCCGAGAGCGAGCATATAGCGGGCATCGCGGCAATAGGGAGAGGCGACGGGTTCGAGGACATAATGTTCTCGGCCGCCGGCGACGATCTGATGTTCATGAACGAGTTCAAAGGTATGAATCCGTTATTCGTTCACAGACCGGCGTCAATGCAGGCGGCCGCGGAAATAGCTATTGCGTCTGCTTTCGGTCACAGCGGGCAGAGGACCGATTCATGTTCCAAAGTTATAGTCACGGCCGCGGAACAAAGATCGTTCATCGATCAGCTCCTCAGCGCGGCGAAGAAGATCACCGTCGGCGATCCAGCCGAGAAGGATACGTTCATGGGTCCCGTTATATCGGAGGAGAACATGGAAAGATTCATGAACATCGTGAAAGAGCACAAAGATAACCTGATCTTCGGCGGCAAACGTGTCATGAACGATGTTACGAACGCCGGTAATTACGTAATGCCGGCGATATTCGCCGGCCTTCCCGATGATAATGAACTGAACACAATGGATCACAGCCTCCCGATACTTTCTGTTCACATCGTCAACGATGAGGAAGAGGCAGCGGAAGCGGCCAACGGCTGCGAGTTCGGCCACGGCATGGGAATAGTGTCCAAGGATGAGAACATCGTCGAAAGATTCGTCGCCGGAGCGTGCTCCGACATCGTCTACGTCAACGGACCGAGCAGTATTGTCGGCGTCGCGATAAACGCGGATATTTCGCAATTTATGAGGAAATGATCAGATCCCTCTTATTTTAACGTCATTCACATGCTCTTTCGCGGTCTCCGCCATCTCCGTGAGCTTTGACTCGGGATACGGATCGAGAACGGAAAGGGAATCGTCCATTGTTCTTTTGTTGCGGAACTGGTGTATGCGATATTTTTTACATCCTTTGACCGCTTTTGTAATGTTACGGATATCGTCGTCCTTCACGAACACGGGGACGGCGGTGGTCCTGAACTCATGGTCAATGCCGGATGCGATGATAATGCCGATACTTTTCCTTATATCGTTAACGTCAGCGTTAACGCCGGCGGCGGCGCCATATCTTTCGTTGAGCGATGATTTTACGTCCATTGCGACCATGTCAACGAGACCCGCACCTATGATATCGTCAAGCCTGCCGGGGAAAGAGCCGTTGGTGTCCAGTTTAACTTTTACGCCGAGCGCCCTGATCCTTTTCAGGAATTCCGGAAGATCGGCGTTGATCAGCGGTTCGCCGCCCGATACGACGACGCCGTCGATGAAGTCTGTGTTCTCTTCAATGTAATTCAGAACGCTTTCCTCATCAATGCTCTCGATCTCATCCGAATCACAGACTATCGAACCGTTATGGCAGTACGGGCATCGGAAATTGCATCCCGCAAGGTACACGGTGCAGGCGACCATCCCGTCCCAGTCCAGTAACGTCGTTTTAATGAACCCGGCTATCTTCACGCCACGTATATGGCATGAATGTGATAAATCTGTTTGCCGTCCCCGCCCGTCGGGCCGGACCGTTCTGGCCGAAGTGTTTTATACTGCGTATGTATGACAGAAAATGTCACCCATGACAGAAAATGTCACCCATGACAAAAAATGTCACCCATGACAAAAAATGTCACCCATGACAAAAAATGTCACCCGCCCGCAGCGGCCCGAAGGAGAGAATGAGAGAATGAATATAGGCAGAGAGAATGAGCGCACCGAATTCAAGAGAAGCACAGGAGAGCTTAAGGAGGCCGTGATATCGATATGCGCGATCCTGAACAAGCACGGCGGCGGGACACTGTACTTCGGCGCGGACAATGACGGCAACGTCATCGGGCAGCAGATCGGGTCCGAGACCCTGAGAGACGTTTCGCACAAAGTTTACGAACAGATAGACCCCGTGCCGAACATATCGGTCATCGTCCTGAACGACGGCGGGCGCGAATACATCAGAGCGGACTTCGACGGGAAGGAGGCGCCATACACCGCATACGGCAGATATTATATGCGGGCGGGCGAGGAGGACAGAGAGATGACAAAGGAACAGCTGCGGGCATTTTTCTACGATGTCGGGAACAACGCCGACTGGGAGCATGCACTCACNGAGCATACAACGGACGACGTGAACGACGAGACGTTGCTCTCATGCTATAACGAAGGTGTCAAAAGCAAACGTATCATCGGAGAGCTGGACAAGGAACATTTCCTGGAGAAGATGGGGCTGTCGGCGAACGGACGCCTGACGAACGCAGGCTTCCTCCTGCTTTCCAAGCAAAGACCGATATTGCTGAAACTGGCAGTGTTCGCCACGAACTCCCGCCGCACGTTCCTGGACATGGATCACTACCGCGGGAACATGATCGAATGCATACAGAAAGCTCAGACCTACATCAAAGAGCATATGAACTGGAGGGCAGAGTTCTCAGACCTGTTCCGCACGGACATCCCCGAGGTCCCTGTGGACGCGATACGCGAGATCGTTGTGAATTCTTTCGTCCACGCATGGTACGGTAACAGGTCCACGGCGCATGAGATAGACATCACGCCGGACCGGATAGAGATGTACAACCCCGGGCGTCTTCCTCGGGGCGTCGTTCCGGAGGAATATCTCACCGGAGAGAAAAGATCGGTGCTCAAGAATCCCGTGATCGCGGAGTTCATGTTCAGATGCAATATGATCGAAGCGTTCGGAACGGGTTTCCAAAAGGTCATATCGGAATGCAGGGAGAAGAAGGTAGATTATGCGTATCGCAACGACGAGCGCGGATTCACGTTCCGATTCTTCAGGCCGTCGCACATCTCCGAGGGGACGTTCTTCCTGATGAGGGAATGTGAATTCAATGTTCTGAAGCGGCTTAAAGAGGACGGGTCGATGACCGCGGGGCAGATCGCGGAAAGCATCGGAAAGGACCGCAGGACGGTCTTCAGAAAATTGAACGCTCTGAAAGAAAAAGGAATAATAGAACGCAAAGGCAGCGACAGGGGCGGCGGCTGGGTGGTCCTTAAGTGATATCATTGCCGTATCGCGCCCGGCCCTCTGCTTAAAACACATTCCGAGGCAACAGTTTGTATATTGCCGTTCCGATTAGTCAGTGTTCGGAGTGATACGATGGCAAAGCACAAAGTAAGATTCCTTCCGTTCGGCGTTCACGCGGAGGTCGAGAACGGAACGTTAATATCCGATGCCGCAAAGGACGCCGGCGTTCCGATAAAGCTGCCGTGCAACGGCAACGGAAGGTGCGGGCGCTGCAACGTGGTGATGTCAATTCCCGCTACGGGCGATCAGTGCAATCTGACGAGAGTGCTGGCATGCCAGACCCCGATAGTTAACGATACAGACATATCGATACCTGTGGACGAAGGCAAGATAATAGCTTCCAGCGACCACAGAAGGATAAGGGTGGACGATCTTTCGCCTATTGTTGTGTCCGCCGCGAGGAACAATTACGGTCTCGCCGTCGATATCGGCACAACAACAGTGGCCGTTGCTCTCGTCGACATGAGCAACGGCATAGACCTTTACGCAGCATCGGGATACAATCGTCAGGGCGTGCGCGGAGACGACGTTCTTTCAAGGATCGAGTACGCGGGCGAGGGCGGCACGGATGAGCTGAGGGGACTGGTCATCGGGACGATAAACGATCTCGCGGACTCGTTCGAAGGGAACGCGTTCACAAAGGACGATATAAACGCGGTCTACATTTCAGGCAACACAACGATGGTCCATCTGTTCCTCGGTATCGACCCGTCGCCCATACGCAGGCCTCCTTACGAAGCGGTCGTCAAAGAATCGGAAATAACGGGAAAGGAGAGCGGCCTTCGCGTGAACGGTAACGCAAAGGTGATATGCATGCCGTGCCCCGCCGCGTACGTGGGCGGCGATGTGATGTCCGACATAATAAACGCGGAGATGGACAGGGACGAAGAACTTTCGTTACTGATCGATGTGGGCACTAACGGTGAGGTCGCGTTAGGAAACAAGGATATGATGCTCGTCTGCTCGTCATCCGCTGGACCGGCGTTCGAGGGCGGCAAGATGACATCGGGCATGATGGCGAGGCCCGGCGCGATAGACAGCTTCATGATAAACGGAAAAGGTGACTTTGAGTACACCGTCATAGGCGGAACATGTCCGAAGGGGATATGCGGCTCCGGTCTGATAGACATCATCGCGCAGCTGTTCCTGAACGGACTTATCGACAAGAAAGGAAAGTTCACGGACAAGGCATCGGCATCAGGAGGAGAAGTGAGAACGATCGAAATAACCGAGGGCGTTGTGATAAGCGAGGACGACATACACAACGCAATAATGACGAAAGCGGCGATATATGCGGCATCCGCGTCGTTGACAAGAGGGTTGGGCATTAATATCAACGATGTAAAGAAAATATACATCGCCGGCGGTTTCGGGAATTTCATAAACACCGAGAGCGCGATCGCAATAGGACTTCTGCCGGACGTCCCGAGAGAACGGTTCGTATATCTCGGTAACGCATCGCTGGCGGGAGCGAAACAGGCGCTGCTCTCGTCGCCCGTACGGGAAAGGATAAAGGATGTGTTCCTCAGGACGACATACGCGGACCTCAGTTCCGATCCGCTGTTCTCCGACGAGTACACATCATCGCTGTTCCTGCCGCATACAGATCTGGAGAGATTTCCCACATATACGGTATGATGCGGACGGAAGTATGCAACGGTGCCCTTTAATATTCCGCGGTCATTGACAAAACGATGGATCATAATTTCGACACGACGCTGATAGGCTCTCTCCCGTACGGCAGCGCAAAGGAGGCATCGGATAAAATTCTTAACGCGAAGGTCACATATCCGGCGTGGCCGCAGCTCCCTGCCTTGGGATACACGGAGAGCATGTACGTGCAGACCGGCTGCAGTCTTCCGGGGATAGAGATAGACGGCATCGGCAAAAAGATGACCGCCGACATATCGTCCTACGACCCGACGGAGATATACACCGCGATACTGTCCGATGATATCTCATATTTTGCGCATCCGGAAAAATATTACAAAGGAATGTATGATTTTGTAAAGTATGACCTGTCGAAATTCAAGGCGATAAAAGGCCAGGTGACGGGGCCGATAAGCGAAGGTCTTCAGATAACGGACAGGGACGGAAGGTCGGTGATATACGACGAAGCGTATTCCGAAATTGTCGTAAGAACGGTGAACATGACCGCGAAATGGCAGGCCGCGGAGTTATCGAAGCATAACAAGAACGTAATAATATCATTCGACGAACCTTCATTAACATTACTGGGAACGCCGTTCGCCTCGATATCCAATGACGATGCGGCCGAATGGCTTAACGAGTCGATGAGCGGACTTGAATGCAAAAAAGCGATACACTGCTGCGGGAACACGGACTGGGCGCTTGTTCTCCGCACCGAAGCAGACATACTGAGTTTCGACGCGTATGCGTACGCGCACACGATAGCGATGTTCTCCGACGACGTGTCCGCGTTCCTGGAAAGAGGCGGGACGCTGTCATGGGGCCTCATACCGAGCAGCGACGATATCATCGCGTCCGAGAACGTTAACAGCCTGGTGAACATGTTAGTTAAGAACATGGACGCGCTTGTCAGGAAAGGGATTGACGAAGATC
The DNA here is from genome assembly GCA_009776695.1 of Methanomassiliicoccaceae archaeon. GTDB lineage: Archaea > Thermoplasmatota > Thermoplasmata > Methanomassiliicoccales > Methanomethylophilaceae > Methanomicula. The sequence continues at coordinate 21,219 of WRNI01000004.1, read as the reverse complement.
TTATCGCACGCAGATCGATGATAACGCCGCAGTGCGGGCTGGGCGGCATGACCCCCGACAACGCCGATCGGGCGCTTGATATGCTTTACGGAGTATCAAAAGAGATGAAAGAACGTTACGGGGTGAACGGATGATAATAGCGCTTGCGGGAAAAGGAGGCGTGGGAAAGAGCTCGATAGCGTCGCAGCTTATCCTTCAGTTATCAAAGAAGGATGTCGTTCTGGCGGTGGACGCCGACCCGAACACCAATCTTCCGGACAAGCTTGGCATCGGCGTTGAAAGCACAATAGGCGGGATAAGGAACAGCATCGTCAAAGATCCCGACACTGTGCCAAGCGGAATGAGCAAGCACGAATACGTGGCGATGGAGATACGCAGGGCGATGCATGAGTCCGATAATATCGACCTTCTCGTCATGGGACGGCCGGAAGGGGAGGGATGCTACTGTTTCATGAACAATGTGCTCAGGGAATGTTTCGCCGGCATGATAAAGAATTATAAGTTCACGGTGGCGGACAACGAAGCGGGAATGGAACATCTCTCAAGGAAGATACTTCCGAAGGCGGATGTGCTGCTCTTAGTATCGGATCCCACGATAATAGGCATAAGGACGGCGTCACGTTTATCGGCGGTGGCGAAGGAAGTGGGAATGGAAATAGGAAGAACGATACTCGTTATGAACAACCTTCCCGGAGAACTGCCCGAAGAACTGCGCAGGGAAGCGAAGGACAACGGTTTTGATGACGTCGTCGCGATAAAGCATGACCCGCTGGTCTACGAGGCGGGACTGGAGGGTTCGGCTCTCAGGCTGCCGGAAGATTCGGAACTCAGCAAAGGCGTCTCATCGATAATAAAAATGATCTGTCAATAGGCGCAGATCAGAACATATCGCAGAATAGCGAGTGGGAAGGTATCAGGCCGGCGCGGCGCCGGCATTCATCCGGCGCCCCCATTCATTTCAGGTTCAGTCTTTTTCGGGATAGTCGTCCGGTTTCGGTTCGATGAAATATTTCAGTTGCTTCAGACCGTCGCCGATGCCCTGAAGTCTGCGCCTTTCCAGACGTTCCTTTGCTTCCGCCATGATCTCCTGCAGCTTATGTTCAAACTGTTCCTTCGGCGGCAGTTCCGTCCAGAACTCTGAGACGGCGATCCCTGCTTTGTCCATTTCCAGCAGCTCGACCATGTGACGGTTCGCACCGGTGCAGAGTATTATGCCTATCGGCTGTTCCTCTCCCTCTTTTCGTTCGAACTTGTTCAGTAAACGCAAATAGCCTTCCATCTGCCCCTTGTATTCCAGCTCGAACTCACCAAGCTTCAGTTCCACGGCCACCAGACGGCGAAGGTCACGGTTGTAGAACAGAAGGTCTACGAAATAGTCGCGGCCCTCGAATGTTATGCGTTTTTGACGTGCGATAAATGAGAAACCGCGACCGAATTCCAGAATGAACTTTTCGAGTTCGACTATAATGGCCTTCTCTAGGTCCGCTTCCAAGAAGTTCTCTTTCAGATCGAGAAGATCCAGAAGGACCGGGTCTTTGAACGTATTGAACGGCACCTTCGATTGACTGGACAATTTCAGATTGGATATCTCACGCCGTTCGTATGCTTTTCTGGACATCATATGCCTTAAGTCACGGACGCCGAGATTGTGCTTCGCTGTCTCCTCTGCGTAATAGAGCTTTGATTCCGTTGTTTTCAGAGGCAAAATTGCCAAAATATGCGACCATGACAATTGTTGTGACAGTGTAACGACAATCTTTGCGTCTTTGAACTGGGATGCGAACTGCATCATACGGCGCAAATTCTTTTCCTCAAAGTTTCCGCCGTACTGCCTTTCCAATTGTCGTGACACTGTAACGACAATTTGCTTACCATATTCTGCCCGTTCGTTTCCGAGTATTTCTTTATTGATCCTGTTGCCCACTTCCCAGAACATCATGACCGCATCGCTATTCACTTGACGGTACATTTTCTGTTTGCGGCTTTCAATTATGCCTACGAGATCTGTAAGCAATTTGTCTGGTAAATTTGACGGTGCAGGCTCTTGCGGAACGCGCTTTGCCGGTGAGCTATCCTTTTTTCTTACCATTGCCGACTCCCTCTCCTTCTGACCCTTTGTGCATATCCTCCTGTATCTGGTCCGTCAAGATATACTTTGTCCGGCTCATCGGTGTGAAGTTTTACATCGAACATTCGCAGAGCGTGAGATCGGTGCGGCGGTGTTGCCGCGATTCTCGGTAAGTTTGTAATTGTTGTGACGGTCACTTAAGGTCACGTAGGAACTTCGGTATGTCCCGCGATTCCGTCGTTCCTACGACGACGTTCCTGTTCAGAAGATCACGGAGCTTCGCGGACATCCTTGCAACAAGTCCGGGAATGACGACGGGGCCGTCGGACATTGATAATACGTTGCTTTCGTTCAGCGCGTCCGCGACATGCTCCGCGGTGAACTTGCCCGCCGAGTACGCGGTAAGCACCGATAATCCTTCGGTGTCTACGATCTGCAGCCACACCGGCATCTTCGACCTTTCTATGTCGGCGCGTACGGTGAAATATGTTAATGAAAAATTGGTTGTGAAGAATATCGGCGAATGTTCCGAGGGCCCGCCTATTGGGTATAAGCCTTGCTTCACCTGTATGGGCACCTGAGGATCGGTGTAAATGTTCTGGCGCAGCGTGAACAACGGTAACGCTTCATAATTCTTCAGATCGTCCAATATCACAAGGCTTCCGTACTTCATCGTCGACATCGCCGCCATGGCGATCGCGTACTCTCCGGAACCGACGCGGTCCATGATCGGATGCCCGAACGGTCTGAACTTCTTCTTTACTGCGCATCGTCTTACGACGGTGTGGCGCTCGATGCATTCTTTCAGATTCGACGCGGCGGTGTCAAGGACGATATCGTTAACACCAAGTTCTTTCGCGCGTTCCGCGAGGTCCGCAAGTACCTCAATGTCAGCATCCCTGACGGCAAGCGGGCATGAATACTTCTTGGCGAGAGCGGCCATAATATCAATGTTATCTTTGTCGGCGCAGTAAATGAGCGGCCTCCGTGATGATGCGATGATCAGCGCCTCCTCTATGATCTCGGGAACGCACTCAAGGATTAACGGTCTGTCCCATATCTTCATTGCTGAATCAACGGCATCCGCGAATCTTTTCGGGTCGCGGGAATCGCATCTTACTGATACGGCATCAATATCATACACCGTTCCGACTCTTTCGAAGCTTAATTTTTTTATTTCGCCGATGCGTTCCGTTACGTTGCACGTGTCTGAGACGGTAAGAGCATACGCTATCGGGTTGATGAAACGGCGCTCGTGCCTGTAAAGGACGGTCTCGCCGCCCATGCGTATCTCCTTTCCGGTGCCTATCGTTACCGTTCTGACAGGCGGTGCCGCTGACGCTTCCAGTGCGTCCTTAGAACTTTGGCTGACATGCGGGCAGTCGTCTATCTTCGCCTTCTGATTGGCAAGGAGCATCGCGAACGCCAAACACGTAGGCTGACCGCAGTCCTTGCAGTTGGTCTTGGGAAGCAGCTTGAAGAATTCTATTGCCGTCGGCACATCAGTCACCTCTCAGTTCATTCGCGTATCCCATTATCATGTCCGCCGCGCCGGGATTCCTCATTATGACGATGTCCGCGCCTGATACGATCGCTGCCATCGCGGTCATCGTCTCCCACCATGTCACCCTGCTCGTAACGTTACCGAGGTGTTCGTCATCAATGATCGCATCGCCCACATCCCACGCGCCGGTGGCGTCGCATATCATCGGTATCTGAAGCATCTTATCACCGGACAGCGCCGCCAGACGTATGCGTTCGTTAACGGAATACGAATAGTCAAGCCCCATTCCGAGCGGGGCCATCAGCGGATCCATTAAGATGTCGTTCACCGTCATACCGAAATCGGTGAGTATGATGTTCATCTGCTTCGCAAGATTGACATCAAGGTTGGAGAACGCGATGATAACATGCCTTCCCGCCATCGCCGCCGATGATATCGTCCTGTACTCGTCCTCATCCGCCTTCGCAAGTATCAGTCTTGTATCCTTCACCAATGCGCTTATCTCGCTCATGGCCTCGTTATCAGCCGAAGGGGTGCCGCATCCGTAAACGATGACCGGAATTTTAACGGAATCGGCTATTTTTTTGACCAGCTTCGCCGCATCCTTCGGCGTTCTTTTGCCTTTATCGGGATCAATTCCTTTCAGACGGAGGCATATCATGTCCGCGCCGATCTCCTTCCACATCATCGCCCATTCGACGGGATCGTTCTGACGGCTGCTGAACATCGACGCCGCAAGCTCAGGATACTCGGAAATATCGTCAATTACCTCACCGGCGATCATCACTCTTCTTTTGGACGAGTTCTCGAAAGAAAGGAAAGGCATCCCGTCCGCGCCTCCCGCCGCGTAACCTCCTTCCAAAGATACTTCGCCTATCCTTCCCTGATATTTCTCGCTGACGTCGGGTATCTTCATCGTATCACTCCATCAGCGGCGGCATGTTAAGCGCCGGGTGCTGTTTCTCGGTCATCCATGCGATCAATCCGTCCGCGTCCTCCGTTACCGTTTCGTCGGCGATCTTATCGTAAAGATCGGGGATGCCTGCTTCGTTACCGATGCGCCGGATATCGTCGGCGAACATCTCCTTGAGACGTTTGGGCATCCATGCCACTCTCGCTATGCCGCCTTCCGCGGCAATGAACTTTCTGCTGACGATATATTTTCTCGCTATGCCCATGAACCCGGGTGTCTGCCTTCCGCCGCCTATGGAGCCCGCAAGCGTTGAGAACTTCATCCCGACGGGCGTCATTCCCGTGTGATCGCGGTCCACCAAAGCAACGGCCTGCATATCGGACGTCATTGCAACGACCACTTCAAAGCAGCCGCAGGAGGTCATCGGCGAGTCCATGAGGCTGTACATGCACATTCTTTCCACGTTGCCGTGCGACTGCGCACGTACAACGGCGTTAGTGCCTTCCCATTCGCCTTTCTTTTCATTAATGTACCGACCTTTGTCAACGGGCGCGTTCGGTCCGTTCGGCGACAGTCCGTTGCTTGCCTTGGCGTCAAGCCAGTTGATGGCGCCGCAGAGCCCGAGACGTTCGGGCGCGACGATGCACACGTGATCCGGGGCGAACGACTGGCACATGGTGCACGTGTAGAAAACGTCAACCGAATCGTCCGTGAGGCCTTTCATTCTTTCGTCTCTGGCCTCATATATCTTCTTCGCCTTTTCATGCTGCCGCGAGACCTCTTCCGGTTCCGTTATCACGGTCACCTGGATCCTTGTAACGACCTTTCCGAACTCCTCTTTGATCTTGTGCACCAGTATCTTGCCGAGATGCTCAAGACGAATACCGCTTTCAACGGCGTTGTTGCTTATTCTTATCCAATTAGAGTCTCTCTGGCCGGCGTGCCACACCCCTTCCGCGTAATTCAGGAAATGGTGGATGTTCCTCTCTATCACCGGTTCAAGATCCGACTGCACATCCTTTCCGTAGATGTGAACGACGATACCAAGCGGTATCGTCTCGCCTTTTTTGAATTTGTCAATGTCATTTCCGACGACGGTTATCTTTCCGTCCTCGACATCATTCTCATCAGCAAGCGTGAGAAGCTCGAACGATTCGCTTCTTGTACCGCCCGATTCAATGTATGTATCCGGTTTGCGTACCGTCTCGCCCTCGAACGCCGGTCCGTAGGCAACGGGAAGGTCTATCGGTTCAAGTTTTACCGTTATGCCCCGCTCTTCGATGCCCACTTGTATCATATCCTCATGGTCTTTGCACGACCGCAGCGCGCCGCTTATCTCCGTGACGTCCTGGTCCGTCACAATGACGGCGCTGTGCAGTAACGCGGAGAACGCGAACGCCGCATCGAGACGGGACAGCGGTCCCATATGTATGACGACGATCTTCGGCCTTTTGGAAAGGTACGCTTTCAGACGGTCGCGGTCCCCTTCGCTCACGCTTCCGAACGAATACGCTGCGCGCGCCGCGAAGTTCAGTGCGTGAACGGTCGCGGTGAACGTTCCGAGAGGATAGAACATGCGGTCCCATCCGACGGCGATGCCGTTCTCTTTTATTTGTTCGAGGCAATCACCGGAGGCGCATGATACCATTCCCTTGGACTGGCAGTCCCTTGCCATCTTTTTCAGTTCGCGGTCATCGTCCGTTCTTCCCAGGAAGAGCACCGCGCCGGGTATGGTCTCGTCAACGAAACTTAATCCCAATTCCCTCAGGACACGGTCAGGAACGAAACCCTCGCCCTCTTCCGGGGCACCGTCAAGATAACGTACCGCTTCTATTATTTCCGCCGCGTACATTGTGTTCTCGCCCGCGAGGAGACCGTCATCGAGCGTCGCGTCACCGGCGTCCTTCAGCGAATCAAGGAACGATGCCGCACCGTCGATATCTATATCGGAAATTCCCTTCCACCCGTAAAGCAGCGGAAGGCCGTACGCCGTCTCCGGGAACGAAAGCTTCACGTTACCGTGTTTTTGTTTAGCTTTTGACACTGCGTCTTTGGCCATGGATACGATATCCTTCGAACCGCCGGACGCCATGGCTATGAGCGCCGCCGTATCGGTACGGCCTTCCGCCGTTCTCAGAACGCGGTCCAGTGACGTAACGTCGGTACCGTACCTTTTCATGATGAGGTCCTTATTCAATTCAGTCACCTCAGTTCAGTTCCTTGTATTCCGTAAGCTCGAATATGCCGTTCATTCTTTCCAAAGCTTTCGGCAGTTCCTTTTTCATTTCGCCGGCCGAGTGCCTGCATGCGCCGAGGTCGGCGGTTATGTCCAGCGTCATCGTCTGATAGCATATCTTAACTTTACTGAACACCGATATTAAATTTATATTCTCCTCAGCAAGGTGATCGACCACCTGCTGTATCGATCCCGGGCAGTCGGGTATGCTGAACGTCATCCTTATCAGTTTTGTACCTTTCCGGAAGAATGTTATCGATAACATCCATGATGACGGGTCAGCGACGATCATGGCCGCCGTTCCGTCAATGTTCACAAGAATCTCTGAATATTCGGCGGAAGCGTCGAACGCGCCGCCGCTCATCGTCACGGGGGCGCCGCGTTTCACTTCTGACTTATTGCTGTCGGCGTTCTTCGAACGGAAAACGCGGCCTATGTCCGCCGGCGCAACTTCAATATGATCCAATTTTGAGACGGACGCGTCGTTCGATGCCTTGAGCGCTCTGAACGATTCAGCGATTATATCCGCCTCGCCCGCGAAGCTGAGGTCGACAAGCATCTTCCATATTATCGTTGTATCGGATATCGCGTTCAGCGACACCGAGTTCAAAATGTTCACGCTCCTCGATCCGAGGAACCCGGCTGCCTGCGCCGTGGCGCCGGGAACATCGCGCATGTACGCCGTGACATGGGTCAGCGTCCTGTAGTTCTCCTGCGGAAAAGCGGAAAGTATGAGCTCATACTCCTTGGCGCCGTTGCCTTCGTATTTGAAAAGAGTACTGTACACGTGACCGCCGTCAACGAGACCGATCGATTCCGACAGTCTGCTGTCTATTCTGACCTTTGATCCGGCGACCCTGACGAACTCCCACAGCTTCATTTGAACACGCTCAATCTCCAAAACGCTTCAATCATATATCTTTTAGCTTCGTGTTCCTTATGTCAGCGGTCCCGCGGGGCGTTTCGGGGACGCCGGCGGTCATATCTTTGACGATGTTGTTCAGACCGTTCGTGTCCTTCTTTGACGATACCGTTCTTTCAATGCTCTTCGCGCATCCTTTCCCGCGGCGTTCGTATTCTGTTCCTTTGGTTGCGCTCTCGACCATGGACGCCGCCTTTCTCATTAATTTTGATGCTTCGCGCATCATGGCCGCCCGTTCCGCGGCGGCCATTCCGTCCTTGGCGTGGCCGCCTTTGCTGAACGTATATCTTCCGGGAGTACGTCTTTTCGGCCCCGTCTGATAAGGACATCTGGTGCATTGTCTTCCGATGTCGGACTCGCGGCCGTCGAGCGTGCTGTTGCTTACGGTGCTCATAGGATATCCGCACACGGGGCAGACATCGGGCATTGAACGGTCGTCCTGCATATTGTAGTCTATGTCCACGCGTAAAATATTACGTTCGATGGCCACGCGGCGGATGCGTCCGCCGCTCACGCGGTATTCTTCATCCTCTTTTCTGAGCTCTTTCAGCACGTGCGCGGTCATCTCCGCCTGCGACCGTATGTGACCCTCTTTCTTCAGCACGGTACGTATCGCCCTTTCAAGCCTGTCGTCGTCGGGTATCCTGTACATTTCGCTACGCGACCAATATCGCGGTGCATATATATTTAAAATGCCCGAGCGGCCGGGACGCGGCCGCTCCGTACCGCCGGCACCGGCATAGGTGCGCATATTACGGTATATTTTTTCCACCTGTCTGAATATATAGATAACATTTCCGTACGGGAAAAAGGGGGACAGTTTTGACGAATGCGATAGACGTTACGTCGCTTACAAAATCGTTCGGCAATCTCACGGCGTTATCGGAAGTGACGATGGCCGTCAGGAAGGGCGAGTACATGGGACTTCTCGGGCCCAACGGGGCGGGAAAGAGCACAATGCTGAAAGTTATCACAGGAATGATAATGCCGACGTCCGGCACCGTATCGGTGAACGGCATCGACTGCAGGGATCACCGCAGGGCGATGGAAACGGTCGGCTGTGTGATAGAGACGCCGGAATGCTACCCGAATTTCACGCCCGTGGAAGTGTTGGACTATATCGGAAGGATAAGAGGCGTCCCGGGGAACCAGATATCCGCGAGGACCAGAGAGGTCCTCGAAGAGGTGAGGATGTGGGAATGGAGGAACAAACCCGTCGGCAAATTCTCAAAAGGTATGAAGCAGCGTGTAACATTGGCGCAGGCGCTCATGCCCGACCCGGACATACTGATAATGGACGAGCCGACGTCGGGTCTCGACCCGAGGGGGATGATGGAAGTTCGTGAGATACTCGCCGGCCTGAAAAGGAGCGACCGTTCGCTGCTGGTGTCGACGCACATGCTCAACGAAGTGTCGGAGGTATGCGATTCCGTCACCGTGATAAGGAAAGGAAAATTAGTGATGTCCGGTAACGTCAGGGACCTCCTGAGAAGGACGGAGAAGGACGTTACGCTCGAGGTGACGCTGAGAAGGGACATGACCGACGATTTCATGAAGGACCTTAAGGAATTCGAGAACGTTTCCGGAACGGAGCGTATCAACAATTATACTTTCTCGGCAAGCTTCGCGGGCCCGGAGGACCGCGAAGGATTGGTCGAACTTGTAAAAAAGCACGGTCTCGGGCTGCTGACGCTGAATCAGAAAGGCTCCGATCTTGAATCGCTTTACATGAGCCTTACGGGGGAGGATGATACGGATGACATCAAATGACGCCGCTGCCGCGGATGCCGTTACGGCGCGCGGACGGTACGAGCTGCCGCCGCAGGCCGGGCAGGTGATGTCCGTTTACACATTGCAGATGAGGCTGTACGCGAAGAGCTGGACCCCCTATCTCCTAATTCTGCTGGCGGCGCTGATACCTATATCCATGTTCATACTGGACATCCTGTCCGACGGGCCGGTGTCGGACATCCTGGACCCGGAGATAGTGTTCGTGCTGCTGCCGTACATGATCGCGCTGATCCCGGCGGTGTTCGCCGGCCGCGTACTGTCGTCGGAGTTCAAGAATCGGACCGCGTACCTCACGTTCCCGCTGCCTGTTACGCGAACGGTGTTCTTCATCGGCAAGCTGATGGCGGCGATGACGCTGTCCCTGAGCATAATGCTGCTGGGGTTCGGACTGGGGATCGTGATGTCCGACGTTTACGGGATAGCATTGCCTGATGATACGGCGATGGCGCTCATGCTCTCGCTGTTCGGGATATTCGCTATAACCGCGATGGCGTACGCGCTGAGCGCAGTGTTCAAAAGAGGCTCCGTGGCGGCGACGATAGCAATAGTCATCGTACTGCCGCTGGTACTGGAGTTCATACTGCTTATCGTGTATCTCGTAACGAACATCAGCGAGGAGACGCTCGACGGGATACTGGACATACTGCATATAATGCCGGTGTCCGTCGGCAACGTTGCGCTGGGCATGATCGCCGGTAACGGATCGCCGTTCGCCCCCGCTGCGTACATGATCGCGGCGACGGCGTGGGGCATCGCGTTCATACTGCTGGGATGGTTCCTGATGAACAGGAAGGAGCTGTGACCATGGGCGCCGGATTAGGATATGTGTGCATAGCCGCCGCGGCATTGTGCATAGCCGTGATGCTGTGGCTCGGAAGGAAACTGCGCACAAAGGAATGAGCACCGGCGCGCATTCGGAAAGCGGCCGGTGATGCGAGGATTTAATAACAGATGCACTTATCGCAGATGCGCGCGGGGGTTGCCGAGTTGGCCAAAGGCGCAGGACTTAAGACTCCTTCCGAGGAAGAAATTCTGTCTCGTAGGAGTTCGGGGGTTCGAATCCCCTCCCCCGCACCATTGAAATCTCATATCCTGTCCAATATGTACGATCCGTATGAGTATGAGGCCATCCATCCTCTGAGACCGACAATATCCTCTTCGTCAAGCATTCCGAGCTTGCGACGGAATCTGTCAGGCGTCAGTTCGATGTACCCGAACCTCACCCATGACTCTTTGATAAGGCCTGCGCATTTTGTATTCTTAAGTTTATAGCCGTAGCGTATGTTCTTCTGTTTGGACGTGACCGCCAAGCAGACGCAGAGAACGATCCTGTCGTTAAGAACGATGACCGGACGGTCTTTCATCCCGGTGCCGTCCGCATATTCCACGCGTGCGGTCCACACGCTCCATTCTTCTTTTTTGCGGTCAGTCATCGAAATCATTCGGGAGGACCGTATTTCCTTCAGGGTCACGGTAACCCAGCAGCTTCATGTTCTTTATCGCCTGCTCAGCATCGAACACGTCCAGCGGCTCATTCACGGAGAAATGTTCGCGGATAAGTTCCTTCGGTATCTTGATGTTCCTCCGGTTCTGGACGTACACCTTGCTCCACGGACTTTCGGGCGCGTGGCACATATTCACCAGCGTGCCTGTCGTATACTTTCCGTACTTCACGGCCACATCTATCATCAGATCTATCTGCCCGCGTGTAAAAACATCTTTTGAATATTTTCCCAACGGCCTTTTGATCTTGCCGTCCTTATGCCGACCGAGCGATCTGTATATGCTCGGAACGACGGGACCGTGCTTCCATGCTTCTATCTCTTCCTCGAAGAGAGGCTCGCCCGTGCGGGCCAGACTGCATCCCTGAGCATTGTACGCGATCTTCATCACACGGAGCATCGTCATCGGATCATCCGTTCCTTTGAACACGTCAATGAAAAAGTTCGCAACATCCATCGCAGATGCCATTATATTCCTCCTAACTCCAAATCAGGCATACGTATATTTAATGGCATTGCGAAGAGTCAGCATCTTTCTTGCGCCGGCACACCGAAAAATTACCGTTCAGATGTTCGTAATTATACACTTAACGGCGATATGTTTGTAAACTGTGAATGTTATAACGGCGATGAGGTGATAATAACGGCACAAAAACCATTCAAGCTGCAGCTTGTGGAAACGTTCGCAACGCTGATGACGGCGGCCTTCGGCATGGTCGCCGCGCTGGCATGGAACGAGGCGATAAAAGCACTGATCGCGGAATATATTGATTCCGAGAATGCGGTGGTGCCTCTGCTGATCTATGCGATAGTGGTCACCGTCATAGCGGTGATATGCATCGTGCTCATAGCGAGGTCCATAGGAAGGCTGAAGGAATCAATGGAAGCGGAAGAGGCAAGAAAAGCACAGAAATGATATTGCGGAAGGGCACGGGCATCCGTGCCCGTTCCGCGTCTTTTTATATATTCGGCGGCGACGGCGACCAACTAGTTTAAGTATCATATCACGCCTTCGAACATTGCGGAGTAATAAGTTTGGCGGTCACATACAAGAATTCTTCACCGAACATACCCGGGGCGCCGAGCCCCCAGAAAAAGAACAAGGTCAAACGTAAAGAAACATCAAAACGTCAGTCGATGCTCAACACGAACAGGATGGCCCCGTTCAAGTACGATCTTAACGAAATTCTCGCGTCATCGTCGATGGACGCGTCCGTAGCGTCATCGTTCTTAGCGTCGATCGTCGCGAAGGCGTCACGCGTATCGACGAGGGACGCCAAAGAATACGCAAAGACATTCGTCGACTCCGGTGCGCTCACCAAGGAGGAGTACGACCGCATCTGCAGACTGATGGACAGGTACAGCAAATTCCGCTGATGTGATATTTTGAGGTACGAGGAGTGCACAGAAGGCCGTGTCTTCGTCCTTCGGCTTGATGACGGGGAGATACTTCATGAAGCGGTCGAATCATTCGCCTCGCGTCACGGAATAAGTGCGGCATCCGTCACCGCCGTCGGCGGCGCCGGCAAAGGATCGAGACTCGTCGTCGGCCCGCAGATACCGTTATCATCGCCTGTAGTTCCGTTATATCATGAGCTGAACGGACCGCATGAGCTCACGGGCACGGGAACAATATTCCCCGACGCCGCCGGAGTGCCGGTGATGCACATGCACTGTTCATGCGGACGTGACGGGTCGTCCGTTACGGGATGCGCAAGGGCAGGCGTTAAAGTTTGGCTGGTGATGGAAGTCATCATCAGGGAAATTAAGGGATGCGCTTCGAAGCGTATCCGTGACGATGCGTCGGGATTTGAATTACTCGCTCCGGGCGCGGAGTGACGCGCACGCCGGGAGGGTGCGCGAATATGATCCAAAACGGCGCGGGGTCATGAGAACACTACTTCCCGTACGGTAAGTACGGCGATAAAAGATATCCTGAAAAATGCAACATTCGTAAAGTATTTTGAGCAATGATGCAACATGGTTACATTAGGCGACTTAACGCGTATATCAAATGAAACAATGTTGCAAAATTAATATAAAAACGTATAAATATCGTTCTTCCTATCCGCCTATAGGGATTAATATGGGCTACGAAGAACTATTCCCGAAAAATGACCTAAGCGGCTGGCATGCGAATGCCGCCAAGAGATTTGCGAGCCCCTTCGTGGACAACTTCCACGACAGAATCGATGTGGATCCGATCATCCTGTCGAACGCTGCCGTGAACTGCGGTTTCACGATCAGGGACTTCTATGAGAAACCCGAACTGGGCATCCACTGCGTCGGATATATATCGGAGCTGTACGACCTGCTTCCGGTCACGCACTGGTTCTTCTCACTTCCGTGGGTAAGAGACCTCGGCATGACACTGGAGTACAAGGACACGCTCCCGCCAATTCCGACCGGACCGATACTCGACGCCAACGGCGTTGAGAAGATGCAGCCGATAAGCAAGGCGGACCTTCTGACCGGATCGACCGTCCCGCTGTTCTACGACCTGTACGGATATGTGCAGCAGAACCTCGGGCACACGCTCGTCCCGATCTCATACGGTTTCGACCTTGTGGGCGCGGCAGCCGAGATGATCGGAGTCGAGGAGTTCATCATGTGGACGTTCACCGAGACCGACCTTGCGCACAAGCTTGTTGACACGTACGTTGAGACGTCGATCAACGGTGCCGAGGCAATGGCCGACAAGTTCGGATTCGCGATGCTGATCGTCGGTTCCGTTCTTGCCAACAACGACATATTTGCGGATGAGCAGGTAGAGGAGTTCTCGGCGAAGAAGATGGGCTACTATGTGGACCAGTGCTTCAGGAGAGGCGCCGGACCTCAGGTGTTCTACCACCTGTGCGGTAACCACGAGACTGACTACAAAGTGTTCAAGAAGAACCTCCTGTGGTCACCGTTCAACGTTCTGCACATAGGTTACCAGGGACCGAAGGTGTTCCCGTCGGACCTCCTGAAGAAGGAGTTCCAGGACGTCACGACGCTGATGGGCTCGGTAGACACGAAACTGATGATCAACCCCAACCCGGCAAAGGTCTATGACCAGGCGAAAGAGAGCCTGCTCGCGGGCCGCGACGCGAAGAAGGGATTCATCCTCGGTACAAGCTGTGAGACGCCTCCGTACACGATACCCGGTAACTTACTTGCGCTGACAAGGGCTGCCAGGGACTTCGGTACATACGGGACATGGTGATTTAAATGGCAGAATACTTAATATCTGATGAGGTTGCGAAGACCATCGAGAGCAGAGGCCTTAAGGTCGACGACATAAAGAAGGTCATCGAGGCCGCAGAGGCGGCCAAGGACAAGATCACCAACGGGTCCAAGTGCATCGCGAAGAAGACGCTCGGCGATGTTGTCGTTTACGCGGACTACTCCGCGGAGGGCGGCAAGATAAGGATCAACTCCGGGTATGCGCACAAGATGAAGCTCCAGGACATCGTCATGGACACCGCAGACACCGAGTGGAAATACGTCAAGACGGGCGCGAAGATAAGAAAGGGTCACACGAACCTTTCCTACATGGGCGCCACGAGAAGCGCCCCGAGCCTTGTCGACCCGGCATCCGGAGAATCTTGGATAGAGGAATACCTCGCCGCCAAGACGCTCGCGGTAGCAGAGATGCTCTTCTCACAGAAGAGGGCGTAAGCGGATCTCGTCTCAGGAACAACAAAACCTTTTACCTTTCCTTTTAATTCCTTGTTCTGATCAGAAAGCATGGTCATGCCGCAGAGATACGCTGCCGGGGCACCATGCGCGGAAGACAGTAAAATTAAAGTTTACGTTCATACTAACCGCAATTAATATGGCAACAGCGGTCGACGTGGCAAACTTTTTCATAGACCTTTTCAGGGACACACCCGATCCGATGACATATCTGCGTCTTGAGAAGTTTGTGTACGAAGCTCAGGCATGGAGCACGGTCAAATTAGGCGGACCGCTGTTCTCCGAGGACATTGAGGCATGGGATTACGGCCCGGTCATACCAAGCGTTTACAATACGTTCAAGGGTCACGGAAGGAACCAGATAAGGAAGGTCTCCGGCGAATATTCAAGCGATGTTTTCACCGCGGAGCAGGTAAGACTTCTGATAGACATATCCCGAAATCTGGGAAGGTTCGCTACCGGGACTCTCGTTGACAGAACGCATACCGACGGCAGCCCGTGGGAGCAGGTCCATGTCAAGGGGCGCAACAATACTATCCCTCTGGAACTGATACGGGACCATTACAGCAAGCATCATGTGCTCGATGAGTTCGATGCGGCGAAAGCTTTGAAAAATATTAAGCAGGCGGGTCCGCGCGATCCTGAGGGAAGAACGATATTTCCGAAAGACTGGGATGACTGATCTGCTTGAAAGAGCAATGGAGCATCTGGTCTGCCAGAGTATGGCACGAGGACGGGTCATCCAAGGTGAGACCGGTCATCATCATTTCGGACGACGAAGAGAGCAGCGAATGTCAGGTGTTCCGCAAACGCCGCTGTTCAATTTTCAATGCACAGGCGTTAATTCACATCTCCTGTGAATTTGAGTATTTTTTCGGAATTTTTTTTAGACGCTTCAAAAACAGCATCTATATTTTGAACGTCATCTTCGTAATCGCATTGTTTTCTGTATTCTCTTAATCTCCTGAGCCTGTCGGACGCATTCAAACGTTCCGGGTCGCGATCGCCGTAAGACGACAGGTGGTATGTCAGATCGCCGTGATCTTCTGAGTTTTTCTTTGGCACGTACTGGCACCTCTTCATTGCATATTTCATTAAACATTTATATGCCGCATAATAATATCTGCTGACAGCAACACGATAGATCACTTCCTTGGGAACCGTACACCATCCATCAAGACTATTAGCGAAATGATAGAATTCGACCCAATTAAAATTGTTAGAATCCATGGTCATGCCTTTTTAAAATCCGAGGTTATCAGAATATCGGAGAAACACATTTTTTGAGAAATATCATCAACGATATCAATGAATTCATCCGCGTATCTATCAGACCTGATTATGAACCGGATGTAAACATCAGTAGGATCATCGGACAGTTCCACTGTTGTTTTTGCGTTCTTTATCTTTTTTTCAACAAAATATTGAATTTCGTGCAGGTGTCCTGAAACGTGTCGGTTATTATTGAGATATTCCCATAATTCTTTTGAGGTCGAAACAGTAATATTATTGTCCTCAAGTTCTGAAATGATGCTGTAAACATCTCTCGTTATTGAAACCGGCTCGAATGTAACGCGATTATCTAATTTTGTCCCGTACTGCATCTGTTATACCTCTTTCAAACATTTCTTTGATTTTGTTATGGGCGCTGTCGCACCATTCATCTAAGTTTTCCTGATTCTTCGAACGGACGCCTATTTCTATCAGCATGCAAGGTTCGTCTTTAGAAACCACATTTCCAACGTCAATCGTACAAGTACCTTCCGGATTGTCTGTATTTGATGTTATCGCGACCCTGAATCCTTTATATTGAATCTTTTCCAGCTCCCTCGTGGTTGTTGGGAATAAATTGATGTATTCTTTAAAATCTCCGTCGGTTTTTCTTATTAAGTTTGTATATCTCATGCTTATTTTCGATATTTTATTCGGATCGACTATTTTTGTTAGTTCTCCTGAAAAGAAAGAAATATCTTTTTTAAACTGTTCCCAGTCATAATTATTAAGTCTGTGAATTCGTACTTCTGGCATTATCATACTTATGAGCACAGATCCGTCTTCATTTCCAAACCGCCCGCATCGATCACAGTGTTCCCATTTTTCTTTTTCAGAGAATCCGTTGCTTTTCAAGACATCTATAAATTTATTACGCTCGTCAGAGCCAAAGCCTTCAGATAAATAATGTATAGCAAATGTTGCCTCCCTAAGCGGCGGATTGGTATATTTTCCGTTTATACGATCCCCTCAATAAATCCTGTAGTGTGGCCCCTGTTTATTATATTTATTACTGTCGCATTGCAGATTGTGACTCAAGATCACGTCCAAAAAGTGCTCTGTCGGTTTGCTGGAATGGGTCTGAAGATAATAGGAGATCCGTCCGGGATACCTTGTGCAGAGAGATGCACATATGCGTCCGTGGCTCACTTATGTCGGGAAGATATCAGTTTAAAATGCATATTCATTGTACTGCATGATGTGATGCAGTAAGCCCGCGATAAATGCTGCGCCCGGCAGGACGGAACGACATCATTGCCCTTCTTCGAAAAGATGATATGATCGATCGGAGCACCGCACACACCGAATTATGATGATACGGATGCATATCAAGCATAGTTTTATCACCGTTCAGAATATCTGCCGTTCATGACGGAAAAGCTCGGAGAGACGTCTGCGTTATGTCCCGTTTGCCTTAAGACGATAAAAGCGGAAAAGGTCGCTGATGATGATAAAGTATACATCGTAAAGGAATGCAGGGAGCACGGTTCGTGGAGGACGCAGATATGGACCGGTGCGGAGCACTACAAATATCTGTACGAGTTCGCGGCAGTTCCGAAGCCTCCGGAGAAGTATGCTGTCAAAGAGATGAAGGACTGCCCGCAGGACTGCGGTCTCTGCGCCGAGCATAAACAGCATACCTGTCTGAACGTCGTTGAAGTAACAAATCTGTGCAACCTCAACTGCCCGATATGTTTCGCATCCGCCAACGGATGCGGTTACAGATATCATCCTTCGAAGGATGAGATAAGAAAAATGTTTCAGACCGTTGTTGATCACGTAAAAAGTCCGCGCGTCGTCCAGTTAAGCGGCGGCGAACCAACGATACGCGACGACCTTCCGGAAATAATAAAGATGGCCAAAGATATGGGAATAGAGCACATCGAAGTGAACACGAACGCATTACGCATATCACAGGACGAAGAATACCTGAAGGCATTGGCTGACGCGGGCATAGATTCATTTTACTTCCAGTTCGACGGCGTTGACGACGCAATATATCAGAAGACGCGCGGACGCCCGATGTTCGACGTGAAGAAAAAAGCGATCGAGAATTGTTCAAAGGCAGGTGTGGGCGTGACGCTTGTCGTTACGGTATCGCCTAATATCAATCTTGATCACGTAGGCAGGATAATAGAATTCGCGGCGCTCAACGTGCCGACGGTGAAAGGCGTTCATTTCCAGCCGATAACTTATTTCGGAAGATATCCCAACGAACCCGAAGATAAGGATCGCGTAACGCTTCCCGATCTTGCCAAGGCTATTGAAGAGCAAACGATGGGAATGCTCAAAGCCGATAATTTCCTGCCGACGTCCTGCTCGAACGTCCACTGCGACATGAAATCGTTATCTGTCGTGTTACCCGACGGTTCGTTATTCCCGCTGACGACGATGGCGCTGGGACCGCCCACGAAGACCGACGACATCGCGGACAAGACAAGGACCGAAGTATCAAAATTATGGAGGTTCATCGAGGACACGATGGACGGACCTTCTGGTTCCGAGGACAAAACATGGAGGTCGTTCGTCAGCAGGGCGCAGACGCATTATCTGACGGTGTCGGCGATGGCCTTCCAGGACGTGTGGACCGGCGAGACGGAAAGATGGGAACGCTGCTGCATCCATACGGTAACCCCGGACGGTAAATTAATACCGTTCTGTCTGTTCAACTGTACCGCGTCGAACGGCGACACGATGTACAGAAGGAAGGCGTTCATCGGTCACAGCACAATTCAGTGAAAACCCAGGTGTTAATCGAAGAACGCATCAGAAAGCGCATCGGCCGCCCTTCGGGCGGTCCGATGCGTTATCATGAGGACAGCTCACATACGTTTTTCTGATATGTCCGTGTAAATGTCCGTGTAAATGTCCGTGTAAATGTCCGCGCAAACGAACCTGCGCTCGGCTGTTCGGTAACGTAAAGTGATTTTGTCCGGATCCAATGAGCCGGTAAAAAATTAGAGTCTGGGTCTTTTCTATCCGGCATCTGAAATAATTGACCGTTCGTTGAAATAACTAATCCCGGTCTCAAGATCGAAATGACCGTTTCTTGTCGCCGTGTTTTTTTTTTCGGTGGCACTCCGGTGGCACTCCGGTGGCACTCCGGTGGCACTCCGGTGGCACTCCGGTGGCACTCCGGTGGCACTCCGGTGGCACTCAATTGGCACTCCGGTGGCACTCAGTTTCCCGAAGAGTCGGTATTTTTCACCATTAAGGTCTGTGATGGCCGGTAACGATACGATAAATGATACGATAACGAGCCGATAACGATCAAGAGGGTCTATGATGCATCAGACATCAAAGCTCTCACGCGCATCAACGATCTTCTTTGCCTTGGCGGAATATTCCATCGCTCCGATATCTGTGAACGTTACTCTCGGAATATCGATAAGATCGTCATTGATGCCGTCCTTTATCTCCATGATGTCCGATACCAAAGAAACAATATTTTTACGGACCTCATCACTCTTATCTTTAGACTCAACTTCGAACGTAAGGACATCCCTGAACCCTTCTTTCGTTATCGTCATCCGGTAATCGATGACGTTACCGTTTGAGAACAGAACTTCATCGAACATCACCGGATATATCTTATAGCCCATCCCGACCTTGAACTGCATGTCCATGCGCCCGCTCGGTTTCATAAGTTTTCTGTTAAAGACAGAACCGCATCCGCAAGGCGGAGATATCATCGAGGCGATATCCCTCGTACGGTAACGTATGAGGGGCGTCGCCTCCGCGGTCAGCGAAGTAAGCACAAGTTCCCCCTGCGTGCCGTCAGGCACACGTTCCCCGGTATCAGGGTCAACGACCTCATACAGAAGATTCGCCTCATCGGTATGAAGGCCGTCACGCACATCGCATTCTATCGCACACGCTAATCCGAATTCCGTCATGCCCCATACGTCCAGCACGCTGCATCCCCACGCGTTCTGTAACTTCTCACGCATACTTTCCGATAAAGGCTCCGACGTTGAGATTATCTTCCTGATACCAAGCTTACGGAGATCGATCTCGGAACTCATTAACATCGTAACTCTGTAGATGAACGACGGCAGTCCGATGATATGCGTTGAACCGCTGCTGATGATCACGTCCGCCTGCTCCTTTATATCGGAACTCGAACACGCGGACGATCCGTATCCGGCAACCCTGCAGGCACCGGCAAGCATCAAGCTCGGGTCCCACGCATCAACGGCGGGGAACATGATATGCAGAACGTCGTTACCGGACATCCCCACGCCTTTCAGCGCCGACGCGATTATATCAACTTTTGAAATAAGGTCATTATTCGTGTAACCGACGGACTTTCTTTTTCCTGTTGTCCCGGTGGTGGTGAATTCTCTTGCCGTCTTCGTCCTCGAGACGGCCATGAACGTCATCGGCGCCTCGGCAAGGTCGGAAGGATATGTGAAAGGAATTTTTCCGATATCATCAAGCGTTCTGATATCATCAGCATTCAAATTTTTGAATCTCTCGCGGTAGAACGGTGAATTCTCTTTAACGTAGCGTATCTGTTCCCTCAGACGGAACAGCTGATATTCATTGATATCGCTGCGCACGATATCATCGTGCGCCTTCTTTCCGATGATCATCTTAAGCTCGCGTTCGCTCTTCGCCGTCATTGACGCTTTGATCGCTATCCACGTCTCAAGCGGATAAACGGAATCGTCAGGTATACGGTTGGCCAAAAGCCTTCTGCGGACGATGGCCATTTTAACGATATCCCAAGCGCCCATGTTCCCGAATATGGCGGGAACGCTATTAAAACCGTGCGCACAAATCTGTAAATTATACGCACATATACGTAAAATTATGCGCATCCGCACATAAAGTTAACGCGATTAAAGAATATCATAAAGAAACACTACAGTTTTTATATTTGGTAGAGGATTGTTAATCCATTAACGTGGCACCGTTAAGGGGGAGCGATATGGGCCGCGGGAAAACAGATCTGGTGAAATCACGCAGCGGGTCGGCAGTCGCATTTACAGCAAACGGTACGGGAACGGCGTTATCTGTCAGCGTCCGCTGTTATAACCGTCTGCGCACAGAGAACTTACTTTTATCATACCCCTCAAACAGATCATCAACCCCCAAAAACAGAACACCGAACTTACAGACATCACATTCACAAAATGCCGTCATGAAAAACAACGGCAGCATTTTCAGAAAAATACTGACGATCGATCCCCAACGCAACGCTCTGCGCTGCGCAGGGGAAATAACAAACAAAAACCAAACCCGAAACCGAAACCATAACGGAATAACGATAAATGAAGCCCACCGAAGGTGAAAACGAAATGAAGCCGAAAAAAGCAAAGAACATAANG
>WRNI01000003.1 GCA_009776695.1 Methanomassiliicoccaceae archaeon | reverse complement strand
GACCGAGGTCGTCCTGCCTGCCGGGCTGGAAACGATAGGGGGCTATGCATTCTACGAGTGCACCGACCTGACCGAGGTCGTCCTGCCTGCCGGCACTCAGCTGGAAACGATAGGGGGCTATGCATTCTACGGGTGCACCGCGCTCAGACTGATGACGATACCCGTCGGTGTCACATCCGTCGGCAGCTATGCGTTCTACGAATGCGGATCGCTCGAGGGCACAATATCACTGGACTCTGCGGCCATCGGCCAACGTGCGTTCTGGAACTGCGTATCGCTTTATTATCTTGATATGAGAGCGGGGACGATAGACAACTATGCGTTCAGGGGGTGCACAGAGCTTGTCTCGGTGATCCTCGGTCCGGACGTAACGTCCGTCGGTCAGTCGGCGTTCTCGCAGTGCACATCGATCGAATTTCTGTGGCTGGGGCCGAACATGACCACCATGGGCGTGTTGGCATTCTCGAACCTCAATCTGCAAACGATCATATTCGAGTGCGATGCCTCGCTGAGCACAATAGCCGCCAACGCAATTAGCCGCGGTACGATGTACGTTCCGTTCGACTACAGCAAGGACCTATCGAAGTTCAGCAGCAAGCTAACGGTGGAAAGGTTCATCGTGACGGACGAGGGCAACCTGCTGCTGATATCGGGCAGCGGGTTCGAAAAAGAGATCGGCGACTGCACGGACGGCCCGCAGCTGATCTTCCGCGTAACGGACCCTGACTACGACAAGGATTCTCTCAGGGTGCTGGTCAGCGGGGCCTCCTTCGAACTTATCGACGAGGGATCGGGGAATTATGTGCTGAACATCACGGAAGAAAAGGAGAGCATAATGAGCGTGACGGTCTCCGTCGAATATTTCATATGCACCGTATCCTCAACAGGGGACTTCTTCACACTGGCGGAGATAAGCGGATCCAAAAGGTACAGCAGCACATATTCGTTCGAGATAATCGTCGGTCCGATGTATGACGCATCCGGAATGACCGTGACGGCGAACGGCTCCCCGATAGTTCCGTACTATGATAACAGATATTCCATAACACTGACGGGCGACACCGTGATATCCGTCACGGGCATCGTTCCCGTATCGTCCTTTGAGGTGACGTTCGATAACGGCGTGTCCGTATTCCCTGTCACCGTGACCGCCGGGACCCCGGTGCCGGACTCAACCATACCGGCATTCGGCCCGGACAACGGCGTCGCATTCGACGGATGGTATACTGACGCGGATATGATAAACAGGTTCGATATCGGCTCCCCGATAACGTCAGATATGACGCTGTACGGAGGATGGACGGCGGACAGGTACACGGTAACAATGAGCACGGCGCACGGCACCATCATCGCCTATTCCCCGACGGGAACGGAGATCGTGTCGGGAATGTCCGTGCCCGCGGGCACAGTACTGAAGCTGAAAGCTGTAATGAATTACGGCTATGAGGTGATATACTGGAATGTTAACGGAAAGGTGATGTACGGGTCAGATACATTCGTAATATCCCTGAACGGCGACACTGACGTTACTGTCGGCCTGAGATACTACTCAACCGGGTATTCGTACACCGTAGACACCGAGACCATACTTCCCGATGATTACGAGAAGTATTGGTTCTGGGGACAGGAGATAGACCCGCTGGCCGGCGATCTGACCTCTTACTACACGGCGATGCCCCGCGGATCTCTCATCGTGGGGGACTATCTGTACTTACGTTCGTACTTTACGTTCTACAAGGTGAGCATCTACGACGGCACCCTGTTCGGGAAGATGGAAGTGACAGATCTGACTACCGGCTTCCAGTACGCGAACGGCCTGTTCATGACAACGGGCAAGGCATATGACCTGGACCTTAACTATGTGGCCGATGTGCCGAACGGGATAAGATATCTTATCTACACGGACGGAGCGTACTACGGTTTCGGCGATACAACGGCGGTCAAGTTCACTGTGGACAGGGAGGCCGGGACAAGTCAGGTGGAATGGACGGTGTCGTACAGCAGGTACGTCCCGGATGATTACGGAGGCCTCGCATACGGCGACGGGTACTTCTTCATCATCGAGGCGTCCGCCTCATCCCCCGACAGGAAGATAACGTCATTCAGCATGGCCACGGGAGCTAAGATCGATACGATAACGCTTGACAAAGTGGCCGGACATCTTCTGGACGACGGCTGGCTTACTTACTACGACGGTTACGTTTATCTGACGACGTACACGTCCGGCCTGTTCGGCAGCACGAACCCGATCAAAGGCAGCATTGTGAAGGTCGAGTTGCTCCCGGACGGGAAGTTCGACCGGAACACGGTATCATACACATCGACCGGCACCGAAAAGCACTCTTCCGGGTTCATCGTTTACAACGGGCGCGGATACGTGAACGCCAATGACGAGCTTCAGGTCTACAACGTTGACACGATGGAGCTGATATACTCCGTCAAAGGGCAGTACACTCACGGCGGAATGGTGCTGAACACGGGTTATGCGACCGCCGAGAACGACTATACGGTATATCTTTACGTCATACCCTATGCGGCCAGCAGTGAGATAGTCGTGTTCGAGGACAAACAGGGCCAGACAGAGGGGATAATGATGACCTTGGAAAGCGCGGGCGTCGGCCAATACGCCACAACCGCCATAAGGTCCGGACAGAACGGCGAGCTCGTTTGGTACAACGACAGCAGCGTCCTCTTCATCTACGGAAAGCATATTGAGGAGAAGGAATACAACTTCTTCGTCAATGACGGCACAACGGCGGGATGGATAACGTTAACGGGACCGACGCCGGGTGAAGCATTGCTCAAAATGTACGGGATGTCGGTAAGCAGCGTCTCAGGCAACGTGACGTACAATGGCACGCTGATGAACGTTGCGTACCTGGCCAACGTCAACTTCGCGGGAACGGCATACGAAGGATGGAACGTACCGACCGACGGTATATTGGACGAGGCTCATCAGTATCACCGTTACTGGATGATAAGCGTGACCGACGTCAATGACGGCTGGTATTCCGCGGCGGACGGAAGGACATACAGCGAGATCGATTCTATAGGGACATCAGCTTTCGGCATGCCGTTCGTATCCGTCGGCGGACCGTATACGCCGGCGCCGCTCACGTTCGTCAATGACGGATATGATCTGCCGGCAGGTACGGCAGGTGTTGCGATAGACGGCGTTACCGTATACGGCGGCGTGTCCGGCGGAAAGCTGCCGTATGCGTTCGCGGCATCCGGACTTCCGGAAGGATTGCTCATCGATGCCTATAGCGGAACGATATACGGAACACCGATCTCGTTCTCGACAGCAGGCAAGGCCACGATACTCGTCACCGACGGCATGGGAACGATCGCGTACATAACGATATCGTTCGGCGAGATCGAACCGATAGCGTACACACTGAGCGAAGGCGGCACTGTCGGATGGACGAAGGGCGCTCCGAACGGTCTTACCGTGACAAGCAACGGCGAACTCTCCAAGTTCATCGGCGTGAAAGTTGATAACGTCCTTATCGGCGCGTCCGACTACGACGTCACGGAAGGAAGCACCGTTGTCACGTTCAAACCGTCATATCTTTCGACGCTTTCTAACGGGAACCATGTGGTCGAGCTTATCTTCAGCGACGGCAGCGCGTTCACCTCGCTTTCCGTCTCTGCGGCAAGCACGGGCGACGGTAACGGAAACGGTAACGGAAACGGCAACGGAGATGGCGGCAACGGAAACGGAAGCGGTAACGTTAACGGTAACGGAAGCGCCAACGCGAATGTCAGTGCTACCGACGAGGGCGCCGTGGCGATAGCCGCGGCGGTCGCGATATTGGCGTTGGCGGCGTTGGCCATCTTCGTGCTCATAAGGAGGCCGTAAGACCGCGAATCTGTAAGCAACGGATAAAACGGACGCGGACGGAAGTAAGAACGGCCGCGGCAAACAGGGAGCAGCCCGTAACTGCTCCCTCCTTTCTTTCATATTTTTCATTCCCGTATCCTGCGGTGCGCACGGGTCGGGATGCTGCGGCATCCTTACCTTTTGATATTCCGCCATCTTATGTTCTTGAAAATTTTTTCAAAATCGGGCTTCACCGCGTCCGCGATCGGAAGCGGACGGGAATGACAGGCTGAAGCTTATCGCCGCGGACGATCTCTTCGATATATGACCCGCATACACGCGGTCTGTCAGAGGATCTGCGTGGCGGTCTGTGTTACATGCGGTGACGAATACCGCATTATACAGGGATACTCTGACAACCTGCTGAAGGAATGAGCATCGCCGCAAAGCACATCCGCACTCATCAGGCGAGCATGCCGATATAATCCTCTTTCTCCGACCAACGTATGATCCCTAGGTCGTTGGTCTTGGCTATGCTGCTCAATTCCTTATATTTCCTCTCTCCGAGCCCCTCGTCCTGGAGCATCAGGTAAATGTCCAGATCTTTACGTATCTCTCTTCTCATCAGAGCGTGAAATGACACATTATTCTTATCAGGATCGCGTATCGCCTGAAGGACGGTCTCCGAAGAATCTCTGTCCTTTTTAGGGAATAGGAAGTCTATGTCATACCTGACTCCGTTATTGCCGACCACACTATAATCTCTGAGAGGATACTTGTTCTTTGATTCTAACCACAGGGCGACCTCGTCTGAGAAGAACGACTGCACGATGCTGCGCGATGTCAGGTACAGACCGCCGATCTTCTGCAATGCGGTTATGAATTCCGTCTTCCTGGCCGGGAAGTCCTCTGGAAGAACGGATATGCTCAGTGTTCCGCCATTATTCCTTATGCTGTTGGAATTGATGATACTCTCCAAAAATGACTTCTGTTTCTCTGATTTCAACTCGCAGCCGGACATCTCTAGATCAGACAGGGTATATCCGTCGTCAGTAAGCTCCAGTTTATCTCCGACCTTCCTAACATATATCTGTATTCCGTCATTGTGCCTGTCAAGGAACGGCGTGTTTATCTCGGTCCACCCGGAACTGACGGTCTTCAGAACGGTATTGTCCTTTATCCATTTCACGTATTCATCTATCAGATCTGATGATTCGTTGGTGGTCATCATGGGAACAACGCTCTTTGTATAGATGGCAGATTTGATACATTACATTTGCCCAAGAACTCAACTGTTGTCTTCGCTGCGTCGCTCATGTCTGTGAATCCTTCCGGAGGGTATGCCCACCAGTCATTGTATCCTTCTCTGTAGAAGTGAATATGCGGCTCGCCAGGAAGGAACACCCTGCCGACACAGTCCGCGTGTATATGATAGAATGGATCTCTGGGACTGCACGGCGAGAGTACCCTTGGGTTCACATGTTTGCCGGCACCTACGTCGAGCCGCAAAAGCGGTATATTGACGCGACACCTTAGCTGATCTGTGTATCTCAATGCTATGTTGCCTTTGTTAAAATTGACAATGAACTTCTCCGCCTGATCCTCAGATTCAAGATCCATGGTAAAGTTGTTATGCACTTTAATGACAGTCGTGCCGACAATATCCTTCTTCATGTTAAGTAGACCTATGGCTTCCTCTCCGGTCAGCGTTCCTTTTACCAGTGTCATCTTCCCTGCCCTTCTCTGCCTGCTCCTCATTCAATTGCAGTATAAATGCTCGTCGATGTAATTTATATAACGTCACTTCCGCGTAATCGCCGCATCGAAAGATATCTTTATTAAACACAGAGCGGTTGCATTCACAAGGTGTGCCAATGGGAGAATGCAAAGTTACCGTGGACGCGGGCGTCTGTAAGATGGTTTCGGTGATAAACGCGAAGATGAACGAGGACGGGTACGTTGACGTGAAGATCGAAAGCCAATGCCCGAATGTGCTGAAATTATCATGGAGCCTCAAGCCTGAGTTCGCTTTCATGATCGTGGAGACGCCCATGATCAAAACGGACATATACAAACTTGCGAGCGAGGACCTTCCGCATACCGCCTGTCCTGTGCCGTCGGCAATTATAAAAGCAATAGAGGTGGCCGGCGAACTTGGAATAAAGCGGGACGTTCATATGACGATAGAGTGAACGTTACTGCGGTTGTGATAAATAGAATATAAAAAGGGGCTTGCGCCCCTTTGTGTTTATAATTTTACCGGGGTCACGTGAGCGTTGAGACCCAGGTCTTTTGCATCCATGCCCATCGCTATCCCGTACAGCTGCGATAAATGCAGCACCGGGAAATTGAAACCGGAGTCCTTCTGGCCCGCGTCGAACTGCAGATGACAGAACGGGCACACGTCGATTATCATCGATGCGCCGCCCTCCTTTATGTTCTCTAAGTTGGCTCTTGTCAGCTGCATCGCGTTCTCGCCGAACTGCGACCTCAGACCTCCGCCGGCGCCGCAGCACATCATCTTCTGCTTTCTGGGCATGCTCTCCGCTCCGACGGCGGCGATAAGCTCATCCAGCATCTTCGGGTTCTCCGGGTCGTCCAGTTTCTTGATCCCGCTCGGTTTCAGGAAGTGGCATCCGTAGAACGCCGCCGCCTTGTAGTCCAGGGGTTTCTTGACTGCTTCCTTTATTTTGTCAACACCGACGTCCTTGTACAGAACTTCGGCGAAATGCCTTACCTTCGTCCCGCCGCTGTATTTGAGACCTATCTCGGCGAGTATCTTATTCACGCTGTCCAGTAATTTCTTGTCCTCGTGCAGCTCGTGCGCCGCGTCGAACAATGAACCGTAGCAGCCGTTGCATATCGTCAGGATGTCCAGTCCCTCTTTCTCAGCGAGCGCGAGGTTCCTCGCCGCCGCCGCTAACCACGTATCTTTGCTGAACGATTTTATCACACCGGGAGCGGGACAGCAGCTCGCGTCCTTGAGGTCAACGAGCTCGACGCCCAATGCTTTGCATACGTCCCTTGTTGATCTCTCGATGCCCGGATATCTCAGAGGTGCGATGCATCCTAAGAAAAACGCATATTTTGCCATCAGACCACCAGCTTGTTGAATCCCGTGAGTTCGAGAATCTTATCGAAGTCCGCTTTCGCCTTTGCGTCGACCATGACCGTCGGAGGGCTCTCCGGAAGGCCCAGTTCCTTTCTGAGCGCTTTGATCTTGTCGTTGTTATCGACGGTGTGACCAACTTTTATCAGATTGGCGGCCACTTTTTTGTGTCCTTCGTACAATTTACCGTTTGCGACGGCTATGTTCCTTAACGCGGTGACGATGTCAACGATCTTCACATCGCGCGGACATCTCTCCGCGCATGTGTAGCACGTTGTGCAGTGCCAAAGGTCCTCGCTGTTTATCGTCTCATCTTTCAGTCCCAGCTGAGCGGCCCTCATGAGCTTCCTGGTCCTGTACGCCATGTACTTGCCCGAAGGGCAGCTGGCGGTGCAGGTACCGCACTGGAAGCACTGCATGATACTGGAGCCGCCGCTTGCGGCTATCTCTTCCGTAAATGTCGGTGCCGGTGTTACCATAGTATTACCTGGAACACGTGAGCGTTGTTTTTGTATATAATAAGGAATGCTGTTTTCAGAGGAGTATTGCCGTATACAGCAATACCATATCATTCAGCAATACCATTCTCTTTCCGCCGTGCTGTTTCCTTTTCAGCTGCACCGTTCCGTTATCAGCTGTGCTGTTTCCTCTTCAGAAGCTCGTTCACCAACCTTTCGATATCTTCGGACGTCTCACGATACACAGCAAGTATCGAATGTCTGAGCAATGCCGGATCTGTGGAACTGCGTAATTTTATGTTCTTCCTCATCAGAAGGACATCATCCACGAAAAAACTCTTGCCGGAATTGATAAGGTCATTCAAAGATAACGTCTCCGAATCTATTGTGTATTCTTTACTGATCGAATCCAAATGCCTGAACGCTATCCTCTGCGCTCCGTAACGATACCTGATGTATGACGTTCCCTTATCGATATGCACCATACCCATCTGGCCTATCTCCTGCCATTGTAACGCAGCGTCATCAAGAACATGAACGGGATCATCCAATATGACGACGTCAACGTCATCCTTTCCGAGCGATCTCATATTCATGCCGTCGTCGGATATCACAAGATCGGCGTCCGTGCCTGTTGACGAAAGCGCCGACATGAGAAGCTCCTCCGTCACCGGGGAACAGGCGACGGTGAACCTTCTTTCCGATGATAGCCTGATATCGGCAAGCCGCACGGACCTTAATATCTCGATCCCGTGCTTCGTAAGAACGGAACCTCTGGGCGTTGCCTTTATCAGAGGTTCACCGGTGACGGAACCCATCTCCCTGATATGCCGGTACGCCACCGATGCCGATATATTCAGCATCCTTGCCGCTGCGTTAATGCTTCCGCTTTCGTTCACCGCGTTCAGGACATCAAGCTGCCTTTCCGTTATCGTTCTCCCGCCGGACGCCGCGACCGCCTTTATCCTTATTTTTTCCACGGTACGTTATCGCATGCTGCGTATTTAGAGATGAAGCAACGGGTCCCGCCGGCCCTCGGAACCTATATAGCGGACCACGGTGCTGGCGATGCTGTATGAGCTGTGATGGAAAGCTGTCGGACACCGTGCTTATCATTGGATTGGGAAGCCCGATAATGTCCGATGACGCGATAGGTCTGAGGGTTGCTGACGCGATAGCATCGATGGACCTGCCGAACGTTGAAACGAAACAGGAGGCCATAGGCGGCCTTGACATCATCCCGATAATCTCAGGGTACAGGAACGTGATCATCGTCGATGCGATACAGACCGGCGCATACGAGCCTGGGACGGTAATAATATTCGATCCCGATGATATTGAGCATACTGTCGCGAACGCGTCGGCGCATGAGATGAATCTGGCGACGGCAATGCGCATCGGAAGGCAGCTCGATCCCGACGGCATGCCCGAGACGGTGAGATTCGTTGCGATAGAGGTATCGGACATCATCACGGTAAGCGAAGAAATGACCGACGCCGTCGCGTCGGCATTGCCTGATGCGGTGAACGCCGTTCTGAATATCGTGGACGAAATTCAGAGATCGATCTGATCTGTTGTCATCTTTGACAGTTCTTTTGTCCTCTTTCCGTACACGGCGATGTTCAGCTTCTTTGCATTGATGACATCCTCGGCCACTTTCATGACATCCTCTTCCGTGATGCGGTCCAGAGCGTCAAGGTCGTTAGTGAACGGCTCCGCCTTTCCGGTAAGCATGAACGTCTTCGTCATCCTGTACAACCTGCTGTCGGTGGACTCCATCTTTCTTACGGTGGCGCCTTTCAGAAGGTTTCTAGCCATGTCAAGCTCTCCTTTGCCGAGACCTTCGTCGCGCAGCTCCTTCATGGCCGCGGCGGCGGTCATGATAGCGGCGGACGCGTTATCTTCCGTTGAGGACATGAACGCTGCCATCGAGCCGGCGTCGGAGTTTTGATCTATGGTTGTGAATATTGAGTATACAAGCGCCTTCTCTTCTCTTACTCTCTGGAACAGCCTTGAGCTCATCCCGGCGCCGAGTACCGCTGTGAGAAGCTTCAGCGCCGCCCTGTCCGGATGATCCGCCGGATAGGCATGAAATCCCATCCCCGTGTACGTATGATCCCCTTTTCTGGGAAACAGCCTGTACGCGGAACCGGTCATCACCGGCCGCTTCCTTGATATTTTCTTCACGGTGCCTATGGGATCGAACGCGTCCTGCGCCCATTTCTTTACATCATTTCCGTCAACGCCACCGCATGCGATCACGGCGATGTTCGGATGCTTGTACCTTTCTTCGAAGTACGCCCTCAGATCGGATGCGCGTAACGATGATACAATGTCAGCTTCGCCCGCCTCGTTCTGCGACAGTTCGTGACCGTCCCATAACGTCTCCGCGAACAGTTTGTGAATATATGAATCGGGATCGTTCTCCCACATGCTTATCTCCTGGAGAACGATCTTCTTCTCCAGTTCCACGTCATTCTCGGATATCAGCGGTTCCGTGCATATGTCCGCCACTAATTCTTTGGCCACGTCCGCGGTATCCTTTAGCGTTATCCCGTAAAATGCGGTCATCTCCTTGGACGTGAACGCGTTCATCTCCCCGCCGGCGCCCTCCATCTCCTTGGATATCTGAAGCGACGTTCTTTTTTTGGTACCTCTGAACACAACGTGCTCCAGTAAATGGGATATGCCGCCTGTCTCCTTTTTCTCATCTCTCGATCCCGTTCCGACGGCGACCATGAACCCTGCGCTCATTGTTCTTATGTTCTCGGTCACGACGGGTATCCCCGCGTCCGTATGCTTTAATGAAATATTGTTCACGCATGCGTAACGTTCGGTGTATTAATATGATTTACATCATATCGTGACATATGACAGGGTTCGCCGTGCACAGGTACAAAGATATCAGTTGGAGCGATCCGATAGCGGTGGTCGGTTTTCCAAGCATAGGGCTGGCCAGTTCGATCGCCGCCAACTTTCTGGCAAGATCGTTAGAGCTTGAGGTCGTCGGCGCCATAAGTTCGCCTGAGTTCCCTCCGTACGCGGTGGTGCAGAACGGCGTCCCGTACCCTCCGATAAGGCTGTACGCCGGCGAACGTAATTGCGACGAGGACGGTATGAACTGCGATGGTCTTATAGTTGTCACATCGGAGTTCATGCCCAAGATCGAGCAGCACCATCCGCTCGCCGTCACGCTTCTCGACTGGTTCGCCGAGAATAACGTGAAGACGGTGATATGCCTCGAGGGCATACCTTTCTTTGATACCGACTCGGGGATACTCGGCGTCGGGTCGACGCCTTCGGCCAGCGAGATAATGAAAAAATATTCCATCGAGAGGCTGGAGGACAGCCTCGTGAGGGGGACGTCCGGTGTGATGCTGTACGAGGGCGCGATGCGGAACATGGACGTTCTCGCGATACTGGGACCTGCGAGAACGGACATGCCTGACCCGAGGGGCGCCGCCAAGCTGATGGAGCCGCTGGCGAGAATGCTTCCCGAACTGAAGATAGACACCGAACCGTTATACAAGGAGGCGGAGGAGATCGAGAAACGTATGGACTCGAACTCGCCGTCACTGGGAACGGGCAACAAAGATTTCCTTTACGGCTGATGCCGCGGCGAATGCCTGAGAATAGGAAATACGGCAGGACCGTGGAAGCATTTATAAGTCGGTTCTGCGGATTACGTTCCGGAGGTATCCGATGTTCGACAGCGCCGTTCTGGACAGTATCATTGAAAGGATCGTCAGCGGGTTCTCTCCTGATAAGATCGTCATATTCGGGTCTGTGGCCAACGGCACCGCCACCGCCGACAGCGATGTCGACATTCTTGTTGTAATGAGCACGGAGTTATCATATTACAGAAGGTCTGTGCCCATCCGGGTGGCCATGAGGGGCATTCCTGTCGCTATGGACATATTTGTCCTGACGCCCGAAGAGTACGAAAGGCTCAGAAACGACGAATCATCGTTCGCCAGCGAGATATCAAAGACGGGAGTTGTGGCTTATGAGGCCTAAAGCATCAGATTATGCGGATAAGGCGATGAGCGATCTCATGACCATGGACATCTTGAGATCACACAAGGACTATCCCAAGGATTCTCTTTGCTTTCATGCACAGCAGTATGCCGAGAAGATGATCAAAGCAAAGCTCGCAGAGATGGGAGCGACCCCGCCCAAGGTTCATAACCTTCTTACGTTGCTGGAGGCATTTCCAGATTCCCCTGACATCCTTCGGGCAGTTGAGATCGCCGGCATATTGGAATCATATGCGGTGGATGTGCGGTATCCTGAAATGGACAAGGACAAGATATCCGAAGAAGAAGCGGAGATTGCTTATGAATCTGCCCTCGAGATACCGTATCTCATCGGTCTGTACAAACGGTAGAGATACTGCTGACGGCGGCAAACGTTAAATCTGCGGCTGTGATGGCGTTGTCATGCGTCTGATACCCAATGAGTTCTTTGTCGCGTCCGCGAGCGCTGTAAGCGCCGTGTCAGATCTGAACGCATTCGATAAAGCTCTGATAAAGATGGGCATAGGCGAACAGAACCTGGTCCCCGTGTCGTCCGTCATACCCGCCGGAGCGAAGGAAGTTAACGCTAAAGAAATGCCCATGGGCGCCGTGACGCACTGCGTCCTTGCGCAGATACGCGGTTCCGATAATGAAACGATATCGGCAGGCATCGCATACGCATTCAGGAAGGACGGCAGCGGCGGTTACGTGGCGGAAGGCCGGGCGCACGGTCCGAAGACCGAGCTCGCTGAAACGCTTATCAAAAAAATGAACGAGATAGCGGAAAGCCGCGGCGTTGAGCTTCGTGACATAAAAATCCTGACGGAAGAGCTGACCGTCCCGAAGGGGCACTACGGCGCATGCGCCGCCGCTTTGGTGTTCACCGGATATGAATGATATGTACGGCATTGTGATATGCAAGAAATGTGAACGGAAACGCATCGCCGATCTTTCGGCGGAGACGACGGCATGCCCTTACTGCAGCGCCGTGTCTCACATCGATAAAATGACAATACTCTTCACCGACGCCGATCAGAGCGCCGTCAGAGAAGTTTTTGAGAATATCGACTCGTCAAAATATCCTGAGCCCAGGAAGAAAAGTACGAACGATCCCGATCCTCTGTCAACGCTTGTTTACGAGTACGAGCACACAACCGGAAATGCAGAAAAGCTCATCGTTCTGGCTGAAGGTCTCACAAAGATCAAAGGAACGTTCACTCAGGACGATATCGAAGAACTTTTTCCCGGCGAAGGAAAAAAGATGATGAAGATGATGATATCCGGCGATATCATCATCGAAACTGAATATGAAAGATATAAAGCGGTATGATCAGCGCGGGATGTCCTTCCTGCTCTTGCCCTCCGCTCTGAGCACTTCCCTTATCACTCCCGGAAGCCTCATGTACACCGTCTTGTAGAAATATCCGACGGAGAGAAGGAACGAAAGTATGAGGAACGCGTATATCGTCAGCTCGGAATTCCCGGCGAACACCTGCGACATCAGCAGCTGATATGCAACGCTGATGATCAATGCCTGCAGGAGGAACTCAAAAGGCCTTCGCCTTGCGATGCCCTCGCCTATGGTCATTCCCGTCGCCGAGTGCAGTATCACCGTCTGCACGGCTATGACCGCGAAAACTATCCATGACGCGATGTCCATCCCGCTCTCCAGCAGCTCGTCCGCCCATGTCGAGACGTAGAACATAAGACCGAAGGCGAACGCGCCGCCTATCCCTATGCCCAGACCGAAACCGTAGAACATCGTGTCCGACTTGCCGTGATATCTCTTCAGGTTGAGGACGACAAGCTTCGCCAGCTCGAAGACCATCGCGAACAGTATCGCGATGAGGATGGATGACCAGCTCTCCTGGAAGAATGTGTAGAATGCGAATATCACCGTCCCCGCTATCAGGCCGACGGTGAAAAGACCGAAGAACGACGGGTCGCTGAAGAATGGCTGTTCCACCGCGGGATACGTGTACTTCCTGAGAACGAAGTACATAAGGAATAACGCCGCGCCGAGGCCTATGGCCGCGGCGATGACCATGTTCATATCCATACGGACGGTTAAGCGCGGTCCGTTAATAACTGTTATCCCGAACGCATCATCTTATCATAATAATGAATGACCATGCACGACCGTTCGCATTTGCCGCACGAGTCGCATCTCCTCGGGTTCACGGTCAGTCCGTCTTTTATCTCTATAGCCTTCCGGGGACACTTTTTCATGCATATTCCGCATGATGTGCACAACTGCGACCTCAGCAATGCCTTCACAGATCTTTCGAACAGCTGTTCCGCGTCCGCCGCATTCCCTGATGTGACCGATACCTGACCGCCTCCGAATAGCTTCGCCGTTCCTTTTTTCGTTCTCAGCAACGCAATTTCAAACTCATCGGAATATTTTACGTCGCCGATCGTGCGGAGCGCATCAGCGACACATGAGAAGTCGCGCGACCTCGGTATCGAGACGACCGCTTCCATTGAGAAACCGCCGGCGGCGCATGGTGATGCACCTTTCAGCATCCTCACGGACATCTTTCCCGGCGCCTTCGGCGATATCTTAACGTTAATGTCCTCAGCCAGCCTGATCATTTTGGGCGGAAGCACCTTCCATCTCCAGAATCCCATGTCAACGTATTCATTCGGGAGCCCATGCTCCGATGCATATTCCCTGAGATACGAATCCCATTCTTTATGCATCTCAGGATGCGTCCGTTCAGTGATGTCCCATTCGCCGGCGAGACATGATGCGCACAGATAGCATCCTATGCGTTCCATATCGTTCTCGTACAGCCGGTTATAAGAAAGCCGTTTCATCCAGATATACGCCCATACGTCCGCGGCGGTCCACTTTCTTATTGGATTCAGCGTTATCTGACCGGGGACGAACGGATTGTCGGAGACGAATTCCGTTCTCGAGCGGGAGAATGATTCCAGTGCCCTGTTCCCTTCAACGGTTATCGTACCTTTGGGGAACTTTTTTTCTATGAGCTCTGCGGCGGGCGCCAGCTTGCATACTTTGCAGCACCATCTGAAATCCTTTGCGGGCGGGCCGAATGTATCTACGTTATCACGGAACGCGGTGCCGGCGTCCGCCTCATGCAATTTTAATTTCATCGATCTTGAGAATTCGCGGACGTAGTTCACCGTCTCGGGAAATTCTATGCCGGTGTTCACGAACAGCAATTCCGGTTCTGTCACGTTCATCGTCACTCCGAGAGCGGCAAGCGAATCCTTCCCTCCTGAGAAGGAGACTGTCACCTTCTCCTTCCTTTTTTTCACGAACGATCTTATTTCACCGGCGGCGGCGCTCTCCATTTCTTTCAGGTACAGTATGTTGGCGTTGACGAACGTCCTTCTGTCCGACGCCGGGGACAGCACCGTTCCTGACGGGACGGCGAGGTCGCGCACCTTTACGGCCTTCTCCGCTTCTCTGATATTTTCGCTGTCCGTGAGAGCGATACCGTGGCCGATCTTTCTGCCTTTTTTTATTATCAGCGGATCGCCTTCGTTGAAATCCCCGGTGACGCTTACGATATCCTTTCCGGGGATGTTCTTTCCTTTGAGATGCCCCGTAACGTTTCCTATGGTGATGATGTTCTTATCCGCTTCCGGTGCCAGCAGTTCGGCGCCGGCCTGTCTTAATTCTAACGCTAAACATTTGCGTTCTATGTCATATCTGAGAACAGCGATCACGGCGCCGTTCGCTATAACTTCGTCCGTTCTGTCATCGCCCGGTATCTTGTTGAAGAACACCATCCTTCCGTCGATGATCGACGATGTTCCGAAATGCTTTCTGAAAAGTGATGTAAGCGACGAATGTCCGCCGTCCATGCACGGCCGTATGTCGCCGGGGCTGTTGATGATGAACTCTCTGGGCGGCGATGAGCATGATACGCACGTTTCGCCCATGATCAGCGTTCCGCACCTGTCGCACCATCTTTTTATCACTTTTCCGTGCGATATGTTCTCCTGAGCCACCGTTTGCCATGTTGGTATCAATATTTATGGATTGTTTTATTACTCAGAATGAAATCAAGTGACCGCGTGTGAAGCATATGAGAACGATATATCCGTCCGCGGGGGCAAGATACAGTTCCGTTGAGCTGAGACATATAGCGATATCCGTGCTTGTGCTCTCGGTCGCGTTCACAATAATGTTCTACCGCGGCGGCAGCGATATCGGCGTGTTCGCGTTGCTCGGGATATCGGCCGTCATCGTATGCGCGAGCTTCGTCGCCCATGAGATGGCGCATAAGTTCGTGGCGCAGCGCTACGGGGCATGGGCCGAATACCGTATGTTCCCGTTCGGATTGATGATAGCATTGTTCATGTCGTTCTTCGGCATAATATTCGCCGCGCCCGGTGTCGTCTACATAAGAGGGAACATAAACACGGAAATGAACGGGAAGATCAGCGCCGCCGGTCCTGCTGTGAATATCGTCATAGGTGTGATATCCGTGATGCTTGCCCTCCTGACGGACGGTATCATATCATCGATACTGTGGATAATGGCAACAATAAATGCATTCTTCGCCGTGTTCAACATGATACCGGTAATGCCGTTCGACGGTTCCAAGGTGTATAAGTGGAATGTTTACGTTTATCTCATGATGTTAGCGGCCGCCGTTGCTTTGCTTGCCGCAGCATGGTTCCTCTGATTCACATGAACTCTTTGCACGGGTATCTCAGGTTTCTCAGAATGGAGCCTTCCCACTGTTCCAGCTTTCCCGGATTGAGGATGTTGTTGGGGTCCATCGCCTTCTTGATCGCTTTTATTGTTTCCAGTTCGGTTCTCCTCTCTTTCTGGAAATCCGGTGCTTTTGATATCCCTACGCCGTGCTCTCCGGTAACGCTGCCGCCTAACGCCACGGTAACATCAAATATCTCGCTCACCGCCTTCTCGCCGCGCTTCCAGTCGTCCGCTGACAGCGGGTCAAGAAGCATCTTTGTGTGCAGGTTACCATCGGCGGCGTGGCCGTACGTCGCTATGACAACGTCATACTTCTTCGCTATGCTCTGATATGCGGTCACGGCGTCCGGTATCTTCGATACTGGGACGACCATGTCGTCCGCGAGCGATACCGACGAATATCCGGGTTTCAGTGAGCTGAGGGCGACCATCACGGATGAGCGGGCATTTGACCATTTTGCTATGAGCGCTTTGTCATGGGTTGCCGTCACCTGCGTCGCACCGACACTTTTTGCGACTTCCTCCACAACTTTCAGTTCTTTGTCAACTATCTCCGGTTCCCCGTCGACCTCGATTATGCACAATGCCTGGCAGTCCGGCAGAGGATTCTTAAGAGCGGTGTTCACAGCTTCGATACTGACGCGGTCCATTAATTCGCATGCCGCCGGTATCAGCGGTTTCGCTATCAGCGCGGAAACGCACCTTCCCGCGTCCTCCGGTGAATCGAACGCCGCGAGGACGGACGCCGCGGCCTTCGGCTTTGTCGTCATTTTAAGTATCACTTCAGTTATCACACCGAGCGTCCCCTCGCTTCCGACGAGCAGCCTTGCCAGCTGATATCCCGATGAGTCCTTTATTGTCTTTGTTCCCGAATGAACGATATCGCCGTTCGCTTTGACAAATGTCAAACCCAATACAAAGTCACGTGTGGCGCCGTACTTCACCGCTTTCATTCCCGATGCGTTCAGAGCCACCATGCCGCCTATCTGAGCGGCTTCGGCGCTCCCGGGCGACGGAGGAAATTGAAATCCGTATTTCCCGATCGCGGCGTTCACATCGTTGTACACGCATCCCGCTTCGACGATGCACCACATGTCACCGACGCTTATCTCTTTTATTTTGTCCATCCTGCTCATATCGAGGACGATACCGCCTTTTATCGGGACGGCGGAACCGCATAATCCCGTCCCGGCGCCCCTGGGCACCACGGGTATCTTCCCGGCGTCGGCGATCTTCATTATCTCCGACACCTGCTCGGTCGTCCTGGGCTGTATGACTATATCGGGAGAATTGTGAAAGATCGACGCGTCGAAACCGTACGCATACCTGTCCGCGATATCCGTTGAATATCCTTCCTTTCCCACTATTCTTTCGATTTTCTCAACGATCCCTTTGTCCATACGGTCCACCGGCCATCATTATTGTGGTGTGATATTTTAAATTATACTTTTAACACCTCTTTTGTATACCTGAATACTTTGGAAAAAAAGCATGGACAGATTCATAAACTGTGATTGTATTATTCGTTCCGATATTATGGGATTCAGGATCATTCTTCTCGGCCCTCCGGGATCGGGCAAGGGTACGCAGGCTGAAAAGCTGAACGACGACCTCGGACTTATCAGGCTGTCCACGGGCGATATGTTACGGGAGGCTGTTCGTGACAAGACGGCATTGGGCATGATGGCAAAGGAGTACATGGACAAGGGCGCTCTCGTTCCGGACGATGTGGTCATAGGACTTATGAGAGAAAAGATCACGTCCCTGAAGGAAGGTTTCGTTCTTGACGGATTTCCCAGAACGGTGCAGCAAGCGGATGCGTTAAGCGAGTTCGTTGACATCGACCACGTGATCAATCTGGACGTGGACGATGAGGAACTGGTGAGCAGGCTTACGAAGAGACGTTCCTGCCCTGACTGCAACGTTGTCTTCCACTTACTGTACAAGCCGCCCATGAAGGACGGGATATGCGACAAATGCGGTGCGGCGCTCTACCAAAGGAGCGACGATACTGAAGGAACCGTAAGAGAAAGACTGAAAGTTTACCGCGAGAACACATTCCCGCTGATCGAATATTATGACAAAAAGGGAAAGCTCGTGGACATTGACGGAAGCGGCGACATAAACGAGATATACGAGGCCATCGAGGCCTCGCTCTGAACTTTTTATGTATGCCTCCCCGTGTCCGAAGGAGATTGAGGTCACAGTTCGCAGAAACCATCTTACGTATCGAAAATACGCAAGATAATATGTATGATAATAGGTAAGATATTTGAATAATAAGTTTTTCTCAGGATGCCTTATAACAAAAGATGGAGATATGTTCTCCGACACAGGTGATAGAATATGTCTGAGCCCGCGGCGATGCGCGAAATTCATGAGATACGCGAGAGGATCTACGAGGAGACGAAGGACATGTCGCCGGAGGAATATTCTGAATACTCGATGCGCAAAAGCAAAGAGAACGAAATTTCGATGCTTAAGATGGGTTTCAGGCTTGTGCCTGTGGAAGGTGTGCCGGGGCACATGCGTCTTGTACGTTTGTGAATAGGGAGCGAGCTTGAGCGGGATCAATGAGGATGTCTCACTCTGTGCTTTATGAAATGCCCCTGCCCCGTTGCAGAAGTATCTGATATGATCGCTCAGATGCGGTGCGCGCGTATCAGCGATGACGCATCGGGGAGCGATCTCAGTTCCCGTTTCGTTATCAGGTCGCCCGTCGGCGCCTTCATATCATCGCTTATCTCATCGGCCGGCGCCGGATAACCGTCGGATACCATCATAACGTCATTCCATTCATTTCCGATGTGCGATATCTCGATACCATCGGCGGCAATCTCGCTGATCTTATTGCCGCCTGATGATACGAAAAGCTTTCCGCCGTTCACGCTGCATACCGTGAGATCTTTGGCGGCGAAGGCCGCNACGGATGCTTTATAACATGCGTTATCATTCTTTTTTGTTATCTCTTTGTTCACTTTCGACAAACATTTTCTTAAGATGCCTTCGGCCGGCCTTTTTGTGATATCGTATCTCATGATCATGTTCATGAACATCTCCGACGCCTTATCGGCCGCTTCTCCTGTGCGGGGATCGCACGCTTCGAATATCGCAAAAACGCAGACATGACCTTTGGTCAGCCTCATTCCTTTCAGATTGAGCGTTGCGTTCTGCATCGTCAGTCTCACCTGGCCGTTGGCCATCATGAGTATGCACACTCTATCGGTGTTCTCTTCAAGCATTCCGGACTCGGATATCCACGATACCGACAGGTCCTGCGACCTTACGGAGCCGGCGATCTGCTGTTCCTTGGGTGCCATCGTTCTGAGATACAATATACAGTATTTCTAACCGCCAGTCGCGCTTCGCCTTAGTAATATAAAAATGGGACGGGGCCGACAGCAAGTGCCACCAGGTTCCTCTGTCAAACCCGCTACAGCGTGGCATTGTTTAAAACTTGACGCAAAATTTTTATACGTAACCCAGCGTTGCTGTTTTGTGCGTGGCTCGGACAATCTCTGCACCGACCAACCGCAGGGACCGGCACGCGCAAATTTATTTCTTCTCGGGAACGTTATATCCGATCGTTGCCTGTCTGCATTCGCTTTGAGTATTCTCAAGTCGCATTTCGTGCGCGCGTACGAACCATAACTGCACCACCTTGTATCGGAGGAGTGAACCCGAACTACCAATTCTCTGCCACGATCTTTTTCACTTCATCGACAGATATGCCGTAGTAGTTCGCCAGCGGGCGCGTTGATGTCGGATGGATCTTACGTATTGTGACGATGTCGGCATCACGGTCGCTCAGACCCTTTGCCTTCATGATAGGGAATATTCTGTCGTACTTTTCCTTGTATTGCTCAGGGGTGAGGTGTACCGTCATAAAATTACCTTCTTTTGACGGAATGGGGGCCTATTTTTATACTTTTGCTCTTTTTGCTTTTTGTTTTGATCTGGAGATTCTCTCAATGAAGAACATAAAGACATGCTTCGGGCTAAAGACGGCATTTCTTTCACACTCGGAGACTTTATCATCACAGTAAACTATGAAAGAACACGGATAATTGGAATGGGCCAAAAAGAAACAACGAGAACGAAAGAGCATTATCAAAGAATGCTAAAATATGAATGAGGCCGTGACCGACATACCGTCGGCCACGCACCTATCGACGGTTAGCTATGTCAAATATAAAAGACCATCTCAAAGTTGCATCTCGTGCGCGCGTGAATTGCAGCTCGATGTTTGTAGCATCAGAATGACTGTGGACAGTTTTTTTATAATAGCTACAGTGATATGTAGATGCTCTGGGGTAAAACCCCTCCCCTCAGGATGGGTCCCTCGGCACTTATCCTTTCTTCCAATGTCTTTTGGCTGGGTCTTTCAGCGCTTTTTCTGTGGTAAGGTCTGTTTTCTCGACATCTGCCTTTAGAGTTGTGTCTCGTGCACGTGAGTTGTGGCCTATGATGCGATCGCCGCAGGATCTTTCGGAATTCGGACAGGAATTTCGGTATATGACGATATATGCAACGCATGGCTGGTCAGAGACAGTTTTTTTATACAGTTATACAAATATGACGCTCAGACGTAATCCCCCGGTATGTCCCGTCTAAATCGAGACCCCGGGGTTGTCCTACTCAAGTTACGCCTCGCACATGCGTATCCAACCGCCAGTCGCGCTTCGCCTTGCAGAATATAAATTATGTGAGTGGCCAGTGATAGCAAGACCCGGCAGGCCATATAGCCACCAATGATACAGTCCGGCGATCATATTTAAATTTTAATGATTGTCTGTTCGGAGCGCTTTCGTCTCTGACTGTGAGGATGACCTCTTTTCAAAACACAGGAGAAACAAGCGGACGAAAGAACTGAGCGGAAAATAGGATCGGACTCTCAGCAAGTGCCAAGAGTTACCCAGGTCGGTGAATGTTACGCACATTGAATAAAAGAAACCATCTGAAGGAAGATCCTTATTTTGAGGATCACGGGACAATTCCCGGCGGTTGTTGATCCGTGCTTTTTAAGATTCGAGGTGCTGCGTTTCGCCTTGTGCGCGCGGGTCGCAGCTCTCCCGGAAATAAACATTACAAAAGACACCATTGCCGGGGATGAACAACCGTTTGCGACTGAGTGTAAACCGTCTGAACGAAAATAAGGGCTCATGATAAATTGCAGACAAAGAAGAGAACAGACAAAATTTGAATGAGACCGGGCCACCAGCAAGTGCCAGATAGGCGATCGGTCAGCATTCTTGATGACAACACGAATATATTAAGTCACGGCTCGCCGGACGCAGTGCTATTTCTGTGTTTTCTTATAATCCTTCGGTCGCTGTTCTTATTGTTCCTGATCCTGATCCATAGTTCTTTCCGGGATCCGACGGAAATTATTAAAAAGCGGAGCGTATTAGGCGGTCTCACAGCCTCGTAGTGTAGTGGTCAATCATGTGAGACTCTGGATCTTGCGACCGCAGTTCGAATCTGCGCGAGGCTACCTTTCCCTATCTGGTCCGCTCTGTTTTTGCTCTTTTGAAAGCTTGTCCGTGATATCGTGAACCGCTTTCCTTATCTCGGGGATACGTTCCTTTTCAAATTTTGGATTGTCCTTGAACCATTTCACGTTCAGCGGTGACGGATGAGGCATCACGTACGCTTGTTTTCCGTTTATCTTCTGATCGCTGAACACGAGATCGGTGAAATTCTCTTTGGGAAAGAAGAAGTCCGCCGCCGCTTTCCCTACGAGTATGAATATCTCGTTGTTCACAACCTCTATCTCACGCCTCAGCCATTTCTGAGCGCATATCCTCGGCGGAGGGTTATCGCCTTGTCCTTTCGATTTACCGGGATAGCAATGGCCCACGGACGTTATGTAGAATATATCCGGATCGTAGAACGTCTCATCGGAGATCTTATACCACTCGCCTCTTAATCTTCTGCCGCTTATGTCGTTGAACGAACGGCCTGTGTTATGAACGTGTATTGACGGTGCTTGGCTCACCTGCATTATCTTTGCGCATGAGTTTCCCATTGTTACGGGACGCGGTTCAAAACCGAAAAGTTCCCTGCATTCCCTGCATCTCAGCAGTTCCGATCTGAGCTGTTCGAATTCGTCCACACATCAGTAAACGAACACCAATATTTGATTTGGGGTATGAAATTGTCATTTCGGACTTTTTGTATGCACCCCTGCAGGCGGGTGATTTTGATGCAGGAACTGTACCGTGCATAGCACTGTTACAAAAAAAATAATCGGTGTGAAGTTGTGTTACGGATATATTTATATCCATCGGCCTCTTTTAAGCCTGAAATCAAAACATTCACATGGTGATGGCATGGATTTTGATAAAAGGTTACAAACACTTGTGGAAGCGAATACCCCTGTGATCCAAATAATCAGTTATGAGACGCTTCGTGTACATGCATCTCTTATGAAGGTCTCGAAAAATACATCGCTCGAACCGTATATCTGGAATCTGACCGAAGGTCTCAGGAGATACGAAAATAAGAAGATAAGAATTATAGATGCGGAAATGGGACCGGGCGATGTTCTCGACTGGTACGCGGATCCCGATAATAAAAAAATGATTCTTCTTTTAGAAGACTTCCACCCGTTCATCACAAAGGAAAACCCCAAAATAATAAGCAGAATACGCAACATTTCGCGCAAAATCTCGCTTGGAGAACTCAAAGAAAGAGTACTTATAATTTCTCAGCCGGCGCCCCATCTCCCAATTGAATTGGAAAAGGATGTTCAAATTCTCCATTTGCCTCTTCCGGAAAGAGAGCAGATAAGAGATATAATGAGCACAGTCAAAGATCAGTTCGGTCTAGATGACCGAAACTATGATGAATCACAGCGACTGATCGATGCTGCTCTCGGTCTGTCGACGTCGGAGGCATGGTCCGCATATGCGTGCGCGGTTGTTGAGAGAAAGATGCTGACCGAGGAGGAAATACCATTGGTTTCCGCTGAGAAAGAACAGGTTATCCGTAAACGCGGAAATCTGGAATACTATCAGCCTCAACAAAATCTTAGCGATATCGGAGGACTCAACCGTCTTAAGGATTGGCTGAAGAGAAGAGAAAAGGCATTTACACAGGATGCACAAAACTTCGGTCTTGAGCCTCCCAGGGGAATAATGCTTCTGGGCCTCCCCGGAACAGGAAAAAGTTTGGCTGCAAAGGCCGTTGCGAACGCCTGGAAGTTACCGCTTCTCAGACTTGACATGGGGCGCGTCTTTGGGGGCATTGTCGGCCAGTCAGAAGAGAACATGAGGTCTGCATTGAATGTTGCAGAAACGCTGGCGCCCTGCATATTGTGGATCGACGAGAT
The DNA here is from genome assembly GCA_009776695.1 of Methanomassiliicoccaceae archaeon. Taxonomy (GTDB): domain Archaea; phylum Thermoplasmatota; class Thermoplasmata; order Methanomassiliicoccales; family Methanomethylophilaceae; genus Methanomicula. Next base: position 9,245 of record WRNI01000003.1, on the reverse strand, counting down.
CGAGAAAGGAATGTCGGGCATGCAAAGCTCCGGCGCAACGGACGGCGGAACTACGGCGAGGGTCTTGGGGACGTTCCTGACGTGGATGCAGGAAAAAAAGAAGCCAGTGTTCGTTGTGGCCACGGCGAATAACATCGCACAGCTGCCCCCTGAACTATTAAGAAAGGGACGCGTCGACGAGATATTCTTTGTCGATCTGCCTGATCAGATGGATCGCAAAGAAATAATTGAGATCCATCTGAAAAAGAGGAAGAGGAAAGCATTTTCGAACAAAGATATGGAAAAATTGGCGAATATTTCGAAAGGATATACCGGCGCAGAACTGGAAGAAGCCATAAAAGAGGCTATGTACCGGGCATTCGATAAAGGACATGACATAGGGCCGTCCGATGTAGAAGGAGCCATCAGAGATACGACGCCTCTGTCTAAAACAATGAGCGAAGTGATCAAACAGACAAGAGAGTGGGCGAACGGCCGTGCCGTGCTTGCAAGCGACAGGGAACCCGAAGAATTGATCATGAACGAAGAAAAGACAGTGCGTCTGCCACAGGAATCATATAACCCGTTCGTGAAGGACTGATGCCCGATGAGCGGGCCCGATGCTAAGAAGTTGCCGTGGTGCCCTAACGGATTCTTTGTCGCGATGGCGGGCGACGATGATGCGAAGAAGATGTTCGAGGAAGCCGATTTGAACCTACTCGGTTATATGAAATATCTCAAAACAGCAATAGAATATGCAAAGGACCGAAGAGTAAAATGCAACATAAGATTAATGGACGAACCCAAATACCGCCTTTCATCAGAAGACAGACTGTTCCGCTTGATCCCGCATACGAGAATAGAACTTTCAATATCGAATGAAGATTGGTCGGATATAGACGAAGGATCTGTAGAGAAGATAATAAATTATGGCGGAATAAAAATCGGCGACAGGATAACCTTCGGTGAATTGGACAGCTTCGGAGAAATTGAGATAAGTAATGATAATTACAGGAACGTATCAGGAAAATATCAACTGAAGCTATCGGAAAAAAGCGTCAGATGGAAAAACACCGAACTGTTCCTGCGAAATCCGCCTAAAGTGGACCCGAAAACGATCAAAAAATTATCCAAGGACGGCCGTTCCTTCAATTTTGAACCCGTCGACAGAAAAAATTCACCGAACGTGTTTGAGATATTCGGAGTAATAGAAGGAAAAAGAATAGAGGCGGACGGCACACCGATCGAGTTCACAGTGATAGAAAAATTCAGAGAAGGAGACGTCGGGTCCAAATTCAACTTTAAAGAATTAGACGGGGAGATGTATGTCATTTCTTCAGTCATGCCTGACATCCCCAAGGCACAGACGGAGGACGTCACGGAGAGCATATTGAAAACCATGGATCCCGAGCATCTTTTTATGAATGGTGAGCCACTCAGTTCATACGGCATCAGGCTCGAGGAAGAGACACTGGTCGGCGAGACCAACCGAAAATTACAATCTAAAACAGTCACTTGGAACGAGATGCCGGAATGGAGAATAAACATCAGAAAAGAAGAATCCAGATCCAGGATATACCAATTCTTGGAAGATGCGGATGATAATTCAGAAGGACCGTCCGAAGACAAACGCAAAACGTTCTTCGAAGATGACATCACGGTATATGATTCGGATGATAAGAAAAAAAGAAAAAAGGTGATCCTCACAAGAAAGAACTTCGACGAATTTCAGGCCGCATTGCATTATGATGAGGACAGGAGTGAGGTCAACACGGACACATTGTATGCAGAAGTGGACATAAGGGAGATGCAGAACCAACTGAGCGCGATAAAAAATTTGAAATCGCAACCATTCCCCGAATCCAGACCGCTTCTGAACCTTATGCGCCTGAGAAAGGAAGTGAACGATTTTGTTCCGTTTGTGCCGCTGGAGGGGCCGCCGCACGGATGGAGGGTCCTGAATGACAAAAAGTTCAAAGGAGTAGAGGAACAGAGAGAGTTTGTACTGAAGGCTCTGAACACAAATGATTTCGCAATACTTGACGGACCGCCCGGCACCGGAAAAACTACCGTGATACGGGAATTGATAGTTCAGCTGATACTCGGCGGAAAAAGAATACTCTTGGCATCGTCCACCAATGCCGCGATAAATAACGTGCTCGAGAGACTGAGGGATCTGGACTGCCGGGATCCGGAAATAAAGGATGCGCTTCACGCGGTCCGTCTCGGGAAGTTGTCGGACAGAACGACTTTCGGCGTAGATGAGTTTGTCCTTGATAATATTGCCGAGAAATATTCGAAATACGGATTGAATGAGGAAGACGCAAAAAAACTGATAACAGAATCATCGAATCTGGTCTGCGGGACAACGGCCGCCATCCATAAAACATTTGTCCGTGCAAAAAATGAAGAATATTTCAGCGAGGGCGTTCCCTTCGATTACATGATCATGGATGAATCCAGCAAAACAACGTTCCAGGAATTTCTGATCCCGGCGAGATTTGCCAAAAGATGGGTCCTCGCAGGGGACATCAGACAGCTCTCGCCGTTTACCGACCGCGGTCAGATCGTTTCAAACATAGAGGCGGCCGGCAGAGAATTCTGTCATGATGACTATCAGACGGTCTGTGAGCGGTTGATGAAATTACAAAAGAGAAGGGCTGATAGACCAAGAGAAAGCAGACTGATAATTCCCATGACCGGATCGCAGATGAAAATAATGAAAAAGGAGCTTGAATTCAGACGCAACGGTGCCAATCATCCTATTTTCAACAAGATTTTTCTCGTAGATGGAAATTTCGACCCAGACAATTTTTCCGATATGTACGGGGAAAAATATGACTATATCTTTACCGACAGCATGTTCTTCGAAAAATATCAAGATCTGTTCCCTAAAGACATGATGCTCCTTGACAAGAACTGGATAAACAAAAAGCATTCCTTCCAGTTCGCATATTGTGACGACGGCAAAGATGTCCCTATGAGGCGAGATCTGGAAAGGCTTACGGATGACATGGGTCAGACCTGGGGTGAAGAAATTTGCTGGCGCTCCGAAAGGATACACTGGCTGAGACATCAGAAAAACGAAAATCACAGAGAGCGTTTCCAAAATGATATAGAATTCCTGATACCCCATTCGATCGAAAATCGAAAGAACATGGAACGGGCATTGAAAATGATCCATCATAAGGCGTTCCCGTCAATATTGGATATGCTGTCTGACGACCCGACCAGTCATTACAGAAACCCGGATCAGAGCGTATTGGTTCATGGTCTGTACGAAAAAGAACTGAGCTGCAGAAAAGTTCATCTGAGATATCAGCACAGGATGCACCCGCAGATAGCAGAAATGCCGCGATCATTCTATCCGGACGGTCTGGACGACGGGGATGTGAGCGAAAGGGAATGGGAATATGATCCGTACGGACGGAGGAACGTTTGGCTGGACTGCGACGGCAGAGATTTCAGAAGATCCAATAAAGAAGAGGCTCAGATGATCTACGATGAGATCAAAAAATTTATCGAGTGGGCCAAAGGCAGAGATGAAAAATATAAAGTGGCGGTGCTCACATTCTATAAAAAGCAAAAAGGAGAGGTCGAGACATTCTTAAAAAGGTTGCCGGGCCAGGGTTCCAGATCGAGCATATTCAAAGCCGGCGACAATGTCGAGATAAGACTTTCCACGGTGGATTGGTTCCAGGGACAGGAAGCGGACATTGTGTTCCTGTCAATGGTCAGAGTAAAGGACCGGGTCGGATTTATGGACTCTCCGAACAGGCTGAATGTCGCGATAACAAGGGCCAAACACCTAATGGTGATCGTTGGCAAAAAAAACTTCTTCTTTAATCAAAGACACTCGGAAGAACTGAAACAATTGGCGGAAACTTACAAAGGGGCACGGAAGACATGAGGGCAGAGATCAAAAGGACGGTAAAATTCAACAGAGAGACGGTGGTCTCATACAATAAACAGTATGTCCGCCGCCCTGAAATATCAAAGGTATTGAGACACATCAGTGAAAACGGGACATCCTCTGTTGACAAGAGATTGATAGACCAGTTCATTAAACTGGGGCTTCTCGAGAAAGGATCCGGATCGCTGACAACGGACGGCGAAAACGCCGTTGCGAATGAACTGGTCTCGATGCCGGAATACGGGCAATACGACATCGTCACAATATCCGATGACCCATGGTTTCCGAGCTCAATATTGGCCTTAAAAAGAGATTTCGCCGGCAAAGAACAGGATGAGGCCAATTCTCAGGATAAGTGGGTCTCACAGAGAATAAGTTACCCTGCACAGAAGAACATATGGGATTCCGATATGAAAAAATACGCAGACCTGGGGTACGTCAAGATACAATCATGCAGACAGGAGATCGGTAAAAAGCCCCTGAGCTTTGAGTGTACAATAAATTATGACTCATCCGCAAAAGAGACGTTCTGCGATATCAAAGGGCTGATATCATGGGGCGAAGGAGGATCAACCCCGCTCTCCATACAAAGGCAAGTAGATTTGAATTTTGACGATCTTTTCGAAGATATAATTCCGGGGTACGATCCGATAAAAAAAGCACTGAGAAAAGATTCCGTGCCGGACGATGATCAAGAGATACGGAACATGGTCACAACGATGAAAAATTGTACGGGCGAGAAAGACGGCTATGAATACAGATATGACGTTTCCGACCTGCCTCTCGTCGCATCGGACAAAGGTTGTGCGGAGGAATGGATGTCCCGATTAAGAAGGATCGAGTGGAAGGACGCATTTGTTTCCGCAAAACAGTGCCACGAAGATCAAAAAGAATGGAAAGAATCATTATATCCTTCGGGCAGATTCAAACTCCCAGAGGGAGAGGACCTTCTGGACGATGTACTGGACGACAGAAGGGTCTATTGGAACATAGCATCAATGTTGGATCTCGTCCCGGAGGGGTCGGAGATGCGTTGTGAATTCTACATCAATGCGGATGAGGAAATAACCAAAAAAATGAAGGAATACATCTTCACGGATCGCGTGGCGGACTCTTTCGAAAAGATATCTGTGGTAGACAACTATGCTGCGCCAAATCTGTTGGAAGTGCTGCACCATCTTCTGCCGGGATGCACGGATGTCTTTCTTTTTTCTGACTCTGAGAAATACAGACCGAAACAGGACAAGATCGATCCGAAGAACTTACCTCATAGGATACACCACACAGAGCTGAAAGGAGAACATGACAGATACCTGATAATAAAGCACAATGACGGCCGCACGGAATATTGGAGCGTGACCAATTCGTTCGATAAATACCGGATAAGGGACGGGGGGCTTTACAGCACAAAAAAGATACGTTTCAGCCCGGCATTGAACATTGACAATGATCTCAGAAAAGCGGTGGAGGGGAACAAATGAACAAGATCATCCGGATCTCCAGGGACTACTCGGGAGAAAGATTGAAGAATATCTTTCTCAGGGAGAAGGAAAATACGAACGACTGTGAAAAGACGCATTCCTCCGAGACGGTCTCGATCGAAAATGGGATCGTCTGCATCGCAACATCCAAGATCTCAAACAAATGGGTCAAGAAGTGTGAAGAATTCTCTAAAAGCGGGTGCAGAGTGTATCTCCTTCTCGGAGATCAGACAGACAACGCCGGCATAGGTTCCCTGAAGGGCATATGCTACATACGTTTCGGTCTGAAGCAAAAAGGCGCCGTGTGCATCAATCGCGTCGGTCCGAAATGCAACGCATGTTTGTTTCCGGACGACCTGATGGAGCGCGGAATAAAACTCAACGAAAGTGAAAGTGAAGCTCAGTACAAAACGTTCTGCAAACTGTTTTGGGAATCGGAAGGGCGCACAGAATACTTTTCGCAGGATCAGACAGAACCTAAGGCCGCGCAGAAGAACGCCGTTGAGGTACACCTCTACGATGTCCTCTCCCTTGAAAAATATCATGACAATATAAAAAATAAAATAGACTGCAAATGGAAGAAAATATCCGCATTTTTCCATCTGTCGGAATATGACAGAATGATCGGTACAGTTCCGGAAAATTCGAGATACAAGACCGCTGTAATCGCAATATCTAATGGGACTAAATCGGATATTACTGATATTGAACGGTATTCTGACGAGACATACTTGGTGGAAAGCGACACATCGTCGGTGTTCTCCGCAGTGTCCGATGAATCGGTATCCATATTCTCCCCGTCGATCACGGCTGACGGATCGGTGAACTGGACCGCCGAACGGTCATCAGAAGAATTTGAAAGATACGTTTCCGAATTCCGGACAAAGTGGAAACTCCATAAATTCAAAACGATAAAGGATCTGATCTCGGATGATGTGAGGCTGCTGGATCAACCGGCAACAATAAAGAATGTCGGAGAAGAATGCCGTGTGCAGAAAAACATTGTTTCTAAAGATATAGATGAATATTTCGAATACAATGAGGAGAAACTTAAAGTACGCACAGATTTCACGCCGGAACTCCTGTATGGCAAGGCTGACTTTGAATTCACCGTGTGTCCGCCCATGTGCCCGAAAGGTGCTGAGAAGGACCCGCTGAACGATGAATGGGCCACGGCATACAAAAAATGGAATGACGTGCTGGACAACAGGAAGAGCCTGATTGAAAAAACGGAAAAACAGATCGACGAACATGAGCCCAAGACCGAATCTTTCGGCTCATACAGGGCCGGATCAAAACAGAAGATCGATGATTGTCTCGAAGAAATAGAGGAGCTGCGGAAGATAAGGCTGGGAGAGATGACCGCCGAGAGAAGAAACTTACAGACAGAGAGATACGGCGAACTTTTCAAAAAGACCATTGACGTCGTCAAAGGATTTTCCGATGCCCGTGAAATAGACGATCTGACCCACCAAAGAAATAAGAGAATAGACGAGATCAAAAACGGCAAAGACGGTATAGCGGCCACGGAAGAAAAAATAACCGCGATCAGAGAGAAAATACCTGAGCTAGAGAAAGAGATAAAAGAATTGGGCAGATCGGTCGACGAAGCAGATAAAAGAATTGAAAATAAAAAAGACGAGACGATGAAAAACAGGAACGACCTGAAAGCGCTTAAGGCGGTGGCAAAAGAAGCGGAAGAGGACAACAAAAGCGAAGAAAGGGTCATAAGTGCCAAAAAGGAAAGGGAGGGGCTCGAGAAAAAAATGAAAACCCTTGACGGAAAGGACAAAAAGGACAGAAAAGAAATTGATAAGGCCGTAAACAGGATGAAAGAACTCGATAAGATCATATCCTCTTCCGGAACCGACAAAAAAGAGAAGCGAGACTTAGAAAAAATCAATAGGGAGATACAGCAGCTCGAAAAAAAGGTCAGCGAAGCCGATGAAGCTGAGAAAAACCGGGATGCGCTGAAGAAGTCCAAAAGCGAAAAAACATCCGAACTGAACAGGATGAATAATGAAATAGAATCAAAAGAAAAAAGTCTGACATCTCTGAACAAACAACTGGCAGAACAGAACAAACCGATAATTCCCGATCAGAATGAGCTGTCGAAGTTACTGAGACCCAACGAAAGAACACCTGAAGAATTCAGCTTCCCTGACGAAGATCTCCCGGACAGCGGTCTCGGATGCACACTGTACTCGATCAAAGGGTCAAGATATTTAGTGTTCAACGAAGATATAGACGAGAACACGGTCAAGGACAGGAAGGTCAGAAACGAAGGGAAGAGACTGAATGCGAAAATATGCATAGGAGTTGAATAAAATGCCGGAACAAAAAATAACGATCCAGATAGATGAGAACGGACAGATATCAGCGAAGACGGACGGATTCAAAGGAGAGATATGTCTGGACGCCCTCCAGAACATACTCGGAGCGGAGGAGGTGTTCGCCGACGTGAAGCCTACGGATGATTTCTATGTGCAGACGGAAGTTGCTGCAACAAACAAGATACGGCAGGGAGGCGGACTGAAATGAGTGCGGTGATCAAAACACACACCATCTTCATGGACAAAGAATGCCTTCTCGAGGCATTGAAGGCGGTGGGCACAAAATACACTGTCGAAGGGAACACGATATTGACGGACAGGGTGGACTACTACGGCCCCGAGAGATTTGTCTGGGAGAAGAACAGATTCATCTTCACCCACGATTCCAGTGCGAACTCCGGACATTATCTGTCCGGGTTCGGGATGACGGGGCGCGGACTGAAAGAATGGACCACCGTATCCTCTTTCCTGAAGACCGTGGATATTGCGTACAAGACAGCGTACTATGCAAAACTGGAGAGACTTGCGGAAGAGGAGCGCAGGGCGGAAGTGGAGCGCAAACACAAGATCGTCGAAGAGAAGCGCAGTGAGATAATCGCAAGAGCCAAAGAAGAAGGATACTACATCAAAGAATCGTCTGACGGAAAAAATATCCAGCTGGTACTGACGCGGACGGTCTGATGATGTACGGCGATAAATTCAATATCGCCAATATAGAATTCGACTGCGAGATCTACGGCCCCGGCCGAAGAACCGTTATTTGGTTTCAGGGCTGCACATTATGTTGCAAAGGGTGCTGGAACGAATCAATGCACAGCGTAGAACCAAATGAATTGATAGGCAGGGAAGATCTTCTGAAAACGATCACCGACAGCAAATGCGACGGTGTGACATTCCTCGGCGGAGAGCCACTGCAGCAGCCGGAGAACCTTCTGTGGCTTATGCGGAAGTTAAAAACAAAGAAAACGAACGTTGTGCTGTACACAGGGTATGAAGAAGATGAGATATCCGCATCAGATGTGTTCTCGGAGATATGCAGACATGCAGACATCCTGATCTCAGGAAGATATGTGGAGAAAGAACGCAACATCTTTCTGAAATGGAGGGGATCTGAGAACCAGAAGGTATCGTTCAAGAACGGCGATCGGATCGCAGAGGAATGCAATGAAATGGAGATACGNATCNCTGAAGANGGCAGCATAACGTGTTTGGGGTATCCGGCCGATGANATCAGATGCATCTTAAGATAGTNTGCGGAAGCATTTTTGATTTGAAAAGTACTATAACCTTCCAGTCATTACGGAAAGGATAAGAGTGATAGGATGATGGACAGGGACAGGATTATCGCAAATCTGAAAAGATACGATCTCAAGAAGGCGAAGATAGGCGTCGTGGCGTCGCATTCCGCGCTCGACACGTGCGACGGCGCCGTGTCGGAAGGATTCAGGACGGTCGCGGTGTCTCAGAAGGGACGCGAGAGGACGTTCGCCAATTATTTTAAGACGCAGCGCGACGCCAGCGGAAATCTGATACGCGGCG
>WRNI01000002.1 GCA_009776695.1 Methanomassiliicoccaceae archaeon | reverse complement strand
TATTTTAAGACGCAGCGCGACGCCAGCGGAAATCTGATACGCGGCGTCGTCGACGAGCCTTTGATACTCGATAAGTTCAACCACATCCTGAGGCCCGATGTTCAGAAGGGGCTTATGAAAGATAATGTTCTTTTTGTTCCCAACCGTTCCTTCGTATCGTACTGCGGTATCGACGCCGTTGAGAATGAATTTGAAGTTCCTTTGATCGGAAGCAGGAATTTACTTCGGTCCGAGGAGAGAGGCGACGAGAGGGATTATTACTGGATACTTGAGAAGGCCGGTCTTCCTTTTCCGAAGAAGGTGGAAAGGCCTGAGGATATTGACGGACTGACGATAATCAAAGTGCACCATAAAGTGAAGAAACTGGAAAGAGGTTTCTTTACGGCGCAGTCATACGATCAATTCGTCGAGAAATCGACGAATCTCATAAAACAGGGTGTCATCGAACCGGATTTCATAAAGAGCGCGAGGATGGAGCAATATATCATCGGTCCCGTGTTCAATCTCGATTTCTTTTATTCGCCGCTTGAGGAGAAGGGCGAACGCATCGAGCTTCTCGGTATCGACTGGAGATTTGAAAGCTCATTGGACGGTTACGCGAGACTTCCGGCGAAGCAGCAGGTTGAGCTTGAGGCCGACGGCATACTTCCCGAATATACGGTATGCGGCCATAACTCCGCAACTTTGCGCGAGTCGCTTCTTGACAACGCTTTCGATCTTGCCGAAAAGTATGTGAAGGCCGCGGAGAAACATTACTCGCCCGGGATCATAGGTCCGTTCTGCCTGCAGACGTGCGTTGACAAAGACCTTAAATTCTTCATTTACGACGTGGCGCCGCGCATCGGCGGCGGCACGAACGTCCATATGGCCGTTGGCCATCCCTACGGAAATGCGCTGTGGCGCAAGGAGATGAGCACCGGAAGAAGATTGGCGATGGAAGTAAGAAAAGCGATAGAACAGGAACGCGTTGACGAGATCGTCACATAAAAACGGGCAGAATGTTTATTTACATTACTTCAATGCATGTATGATAACGAGGGTTCAAATGTCGCTGTTAAAAAAGATGTGCGTGCTTGCGATAGTTGCGGTCGCATTGCTCATTCCTGCGGTTGCGATATCGGAGAACGCGTCCGGGGACGCAATGCTTTACGACGGAAGCGTTCGTCAGACGGGAGGATTCGATGACAGAACGAACGGTACGATAAGCGTGCGCGTAAGCAACAGCGATACTTCCGTTCCAGTTACCGTTAACGTTACCATCAGAGATCCGGTATCAGGCGCTGTGTACATCAGCGGACGGGCGGTCACCGTGCCGGCAGGGTATGACAGCAGGGATTTCGGGTTCTCGTTCAGGATCGGTTCCCCGGGAACGTATCATCTTATTGTTGAGATATCCGGCGATGATGCTGCCGAGGTCGAATTCGCCCAGTCGATAGACATTGAGGTCGGAAGGTCCATCTGGAGCAACACATGGACGTATATTGCAATAGTGATTGTCATCATAGTCATCCTTATCGCAGTGTTCCTTAAGATGCGCGGTGCCCCGAAAGCAGACAGCGCGGGCGCGTTCACGGCCATGGAAGAGGAGCGCAAAGCTGATCGTAAAAAGACGGGAACGGACAGGGAAGAGTATAAAGGCAGATCAAAAAAGTAACGGCAAAAGCATTTTACTTTATTTGTTATTCACGAATATATGAGACTGATCGATCTCGGCGTCATGACACCGGAGCAAAGCGTCCTTGTCGAGAAAGTACTCCTTGATTCGTATAACGGAACGGATACATTATTCTTTTATTCGCGGGACAGACCGTGCGTCTCTGTCGGCAGGTTCGGGAGCATCGAGGACACCGTCAATTCGGAGTATGTGCGGGATAATGATATCGCTGTCGTGAGAAGGATAAGCGGAGGAAGCAGCATATATTCCGACGAGAACCAGATAACATATTCGCTGATCGCGTCCAAGAGCGGTCCGATGGGATCACGTAACGATTCCTTCGGGGCTGTCGGCAACGCCGTCACGCTTTCGCTGATGTCCCTCGGGGTGCGTGGCGAGTTCAAGCCGCCGAACGATGTTCTCGTCAACGGAAAGAAAATATCGGGGAGCGCCGAGGTCAGAACAAAAAACGCGGTGCTGCACCACGGCAGCATAATTTTGGACGTGGATAACGAAAGAGTGTCGTCAGCGCTGACCGACACGAAAGAACGGTCATATGACGGCCTTACATCGGTAAAAGAATGCATCGGGCGCATACCGTCCAGGGACGAAATGGCCGGTGCGCTGACATACGGTTTCTCCGGGATCTTCGGCAATGTGAGAAAAGGAAAGCTCACAAAAGAGGAGGCTGAATGCCTGAACGGGTCAGGTCTTCTTCTTGTTTAGGTCGTTCATGTCAAGCAGCGCAACTTCCCTTCTGTCCATGAAGAATCCTGCTTTCTTGTGAAGCATTATCGATATCACGTTATCCGGCTGTATCGCACTGTGCGCCACGGCGGCGCCCTGCTTCCTGCCTTCCTCGATCACCGTTCTCAGTAATTTGTATCCTATGCCGTTGCGCCTGTAGTAAGGGTGAACGCCCATGTTCTCGACCCAAAGCAGATTCTCTGTGTTGTAAACGTGGTGGACCATCTGCGCGAATATAAAACCAAATATCTCGTCATCTTCAGCAGCAACAAAGCTCAGACCACCTTCCATATATGCTGTGAAGGAACGTGAATTGCTTGCGCCGAGATTGTCCTTCCATTCTTTAGGTAATTCGTCCCATTTGTTCTTCAGGTCCTTTTCAAAGTATTCTTTTATGCAAAGTATCTCTAATTCTCGAATTTTCACGAGGTCCTTCATCTTTATCGGACGTATGAGCATTACATCTCCTCCGGAGCGCCTATCCCCAGATAGCCGAGGATGTTCCTCAGCACGGTCCTTGTGCATTCGACGAGTGTCAAACGGGCATCCCTCGCGTCGCCCGAATTAAGAACGGGCACCGCGGCATAGAACTGATTGAATGCCGACGCCACCTCGTGGCCATACGCCGGCACAAGATGTATCTTTCTTTCTTCCCCGGCCGCCCTTATTATATCGTAAAATCTGGACATTGTCTTCACGAGCTTCAGTTCATACTCGTCCGTGAGCTTTGACGCGTCCGCCGTTCTTTTGAATTCACCGGCTTTGCGAAGTATGCTGCACGCCCTCGCGTACGAGTACTGAAGGAACGGGCCGCTGTTGCCATCGAAATTCAACGCGTCAGACCATTTGAACACGAATTGCTTCTCCGGCTGTATTCTAACGATGTTGTAACGTATCGCGCCTATGCCGACTGTTCTTGCGATCTCTCTCATCCTCTCTTCCGGAAGGTCCGAGCGTCTTGTTCTTATCTCATTGTACGCGTACTCCGTCGATTCGTCGATAAGATCGTCCAAATAAACAACAACGCCCTTCCTGGTGGACATCTTTCCCTCAGGTAACGAAACGAAAGAGTAGAACATCGGTTCCGGCATCTTTTTCTCGTTGAGTATCTCCAGTGCGCACATAAGCTGCTTGCTTCCCAGTTTCTGGTCCTCGCCCAGTACGCCGATCACTCTGTCATATTCCGATAGTTTGTGCCTGTGGTACGCGATGTCGCGCGTTGTGTATAACGTTGTACCGTCGCTTCTTGTGAACGTGAACTTCTTGTTCGTTCCGTGCACGCCGAAATCTTCAAGATCAAGATACCACGCGCCATCGTCTTCCTTACCGGCGTACTTGGATGTTTTTAATTCATCGACCGTTCTTTTCGCACTTCCGTCCTCGATGAATCTTGATTCCCATGTGTATACGTCCAGTTTAACGTCTATGTCCGATAACGTCTCATTGAGGCCGCCGAGCATCCTTTCCGTTGTCCTTCTCACTCTTGATATTACATCGGGATCTCCGCTCTCGAATCTTCTGAGCATCGATGATATCTCGTCCGCGACGTCCGGACGGGATTCCATCATCCTGTTCGCGAGACGGTAATACGGCACAAGAGCATGATCCGCTTTCTCGCGGTCCGCTTTCTCGACCTCTTCCGGTGATATGTTATCGATGCCCCATGTCAATATGACCACTTGCTTGCCTACGTCGTTCACATAGTATTCCGTGGTAACGTCGTACCCGCATCCGGAAAGACATCTTGCCAGCGTGTCGCCTATTATGGGATTCCTCGCGCGGCCTACATGTATCGGCCCGGTCGGGTTCGTGGACGTATGCTCAATGTTCACTCTTTTACCATTTGACGGCAGGCGCCCGTATGTTTCTTTTTTATCAAGTATGTCGCTTATCGTTCCGTTCATCAGTGCGTCCCGGGACATCGTGAAATTAAGATAACCGCTGACCGCCTGCACCTTCGCTATCGTTCCTTTTATTACGATGTCTTTTGCCAGCGAGGCTGCTATCTCGGCCGGCGGTCTTTTCATTGCCTTCGCCAATGTGAAACACGGTACCGCAAGATCGGCATTGTCCGCCGACGGCATCTCCGTGACGAACGGCTCATCGCATCCCGCCTTCCGTAATGCGTCCCTCACCGCTTCCGTGACGTCTTTTCTGAACGTATCCATTATCATGGTCACACCCTGTACCTCAGTATCGCCGCGATCCCGCCGAACGCCTTCATGAGCATCTCGCCTTCCTCGGAATCGGCGCTAATTATCTCCACGCTTGTGCTGAACTTGTCCGCCAGCTCGAAGAAATCGTCCACCAGATCGACGTCGTTCACTATCTCTGCGTACGAACCGCATTCTCTGCATTCGATCTTCTCCGGCTCGGCTGACGACGTGAACGCGTAACTGTGGCCGTTCTGGCATTTTACATATATACGGCGTTTGTTCAGGCCTTCCGACAAAAGCAGTACGTCCGCTGCGCCCGCTTCCGTGGCGTCACGGACAACTTCCTCGCCGTACGCCGACAGTCCGCCGTCCGCGTTGCGTATCTCGGTGAGAAGGCGCTGTATCAGTTCCTTCTCACGCATCAGTTCAATATCAGTTATCGCCGACCTTGCGTTCTCCACGAGCTCGCGAAGCCCGTACTCGTCCGTATATCCGGTGTCGAACGTATCAACGACCTTTTTCTGAAGCTCGTGATGCAGATATCCTTCTTTAACAAAATAGTCCTTCGTTGCGCCCGGTCCGCCTATCAGAAGGCCTATCATCTCCGGCCTTTCAAGGAACGCTTCCGTCGCGTTGTCAGCTATTTTTTTGAAGAACTCGTGCGCCGCTATTTCGATCAGACGTTCAAAACGCTGCTGCGACTGTCCGCCCTGACGGTGCTTCCTCGGCACCATCGAATCGAAGTTCTTTATTATCATGACCTTACTGCCGGTAAGCAGCCCGAGCGTCGCCTCGGCCCTGTCCAGCGTTATGAGACCGTATGTCTTCTTGTCCAGTAACATTCCGAGAAGCGGTTCGGTATAGAACTGCGAATCGCATCTGTAAAAGAACGTCGTCACCGCCTCCGGCGGTTCCAGAACGTATTGGACCATTCTTGTCTGATCGCCCGCGCGGGGTATCTCGCCGCAGAAGATCACGATACCGTGCGGAGGAGGGGACTTATATGTTCTGAGACGTGACATTATTGAATCTATCGCCCCTTGAACATTCTTCATCGTCGATTTCGATTTGATGTTCGATGACTGCGAATATTCGTTCCTGAGATATGCCATCACGTCGGATATCTGCTTCGACGGAGGTATGTACACCGATATCAGCTCGGTGCCCCTCCCTCTGAGATCGACTATCTCCTGCATCGCCTTCTTGAAATCGTACCTCGCTCTCTCCGTCGAACTCCTCTCGTCCATGCAAAATCGACCTATGGGTTTTTTAAGAGGGAGAGAGACTCTGGTAATAAAAGTATTGGTGATATCGTGGAAAAAGTTGTTGTGTCGATAGGTGGCTCCGTTCTCATACCTGATGATGACGATCATTCATACATAATGCGTCTCGCCGCTCTCCTCAGGGAGGTTTCGAATGATGTTGATCTTCTCGTTATATGCGGCGGCGGCAGGGTTGCGAGATATTACACGAACACGGGAAAGAAAATAGGCGGGACGACGCACCAGCTTGACCTTTTGGGAATAGGCGCCACGAGGCTGAACGCCGAACTGCTGAGGATAGCGCTGGGGGATGCTGCTCACGATACCGTTCCGTTAACGGTGGATGAGGCGGTCAATGCATTCTCAGGCGGCAGGATAGTTGTCATGGGCGGCACGGAACCCGGCCACACGACGGATGCGGTCGCCGCGATGGCCGCCGAAGCGATCGGATGCAGAAGGATCGTCAACGCAACGTCCGTGGACGCCGTTTACTCGGACGATCCTAAAATAGACCGCAACGCGAAACGTTACACACACCTTACCCTCGGTGAACTCAGTAAAATAGTTTATGATGAGCACGGCGCCGGACGCTCGTCGGTGTTCGACCCGCTTGGTGTGAAGCTCGCGATGCAGAACGGTAACGACATCTTAATGGTCAGCGGGCGCGACCTCGCCGAAGTTAAGAACGCCATACTCGGAAAAAAGATAAAGGGGACGACGGTCACTCCCGGATGACGTCAAGGTCCGCCGAGCTTATCGTCTCGAGACCGCATGATATCACGACATCTGTGATGCGTTTTGCAACCGCGCCCTTCATTGACCTTTTGTGCACGTACGCCGTCTTCGTACAGCTTTTTTCCGCGGCCTCGCGGACCATTCTTGCAACATCCTCATCATCGGAGTTCGCGAACGCATACTCCGGGATCATGTGCCCTATGTTCACCTTATACTTCAGCGCGACCTCGGTGAACCTCGGAGCGTAATGCCCGCCGCCTATCCCTATCGCGCTTATGTGATCGTTATCCTCCTTATTCAGCAAGGCATCAGCAATTATATTCGCCGCGGCCCTGTTGTTCCATTGCGTCTCGTCACTTCCGATCTCAACGAACGCTGACGGTACGTTCACCCACGGGCCGTGGTGCGTCACCTCGAATGACACTCCGAACCCTTTCGTATCGGATGACGCCAGCCCTTTGAGGATACCGGTCATCGTCCTCGGCGCCGCCTTTACGAGCGTGCGCGGCCTTCCTCCCAGATCGGCATCATGAAAGTTGCCTATCGGGTGCACCGTGAGCGTCGGTATCCCCGAGGACGACCTGTGCCTTGACAGGAATATCATCTCCTCGGCGTCAACACCTTTCTTTACAGCGATATCGTCAACGTTATCGGCGTATATGTGCATCTCCGGTATCGTGATCATCGCCGTGTCGTCATGATACAGTATGCCGTCGGTATCATCCCATTCCGCCGACGCGATGAGCGCGTCGCGTATGTTCACCGATGCGCTGTCTGCCGCGCTGCATATGAAAAGCCTCCGTACCACGAATACATAAACGATTCAATGCACTTAAGACGTACCGTCGGTGACGTTCGGACCGCCGGATGCTTTGTGCCAGCTACGTTATTATTGTATACACACTATATTTTATATATTAATTCATCTTGATATTCGGTGATGACCAGATTAACGATAGCGGAAAGGATATTGCTCCATCTCAGCAGGTACGATCTCGTGGACGAAGATGAATTCGACATCCCCTGGGACCTTACGCAGGACGGTATAGCGTCGTCGCTCAGGATAACGAGGGCGCACTCCTCCATCGAACTGAAAAAGTTAAGGGAATGCGGGAAGGTCGCGGAACGTCAGAAGCATATCAAAGGCGGCGGGGTGAAAAGAAAATCATACATGCTCACATCGATCGGCATGGAAGAGGCCGACCGTCTCAAAGGCGCCGCGGAAAAGGACGGCATCGATATAATGCCGATGCTCGACATGAGAAGATGCGACCCGCGGACGCTGTGGGACTCGGTCGGCGCCGATGACCGCGATGTTCTCGGAACGGCGTGCGTCATCCGCTGTCCGGTGCCCCGCGCAGAGCTCCCGTATACTTCGAGGCCTGTGATGCCCGTGGACGTTAACGGAATGACGGCGCTGAGCGACATCGTTAAGAAGAATGTGCTGTCCGTTGCGAACGATGAGCAGATACGCAGATGGCACAGCGCCGCGTCCGATCACTGGCTTGACAAGGATGACGCGCAGGAGCGCCTTTATCATCTGGTGCACGCGGGAAGGATAAAAGATGCGTGCAGACTGATCGCCAATGAAAAAGAAAGACTGCTGTACAACATAAACGACGATCTCTGCGACACGCTTTCGATGATCGGCGTTCCCGACAGATATATCGCTGATGTTGTGCCCGTGATAATAACGGCCGCCATCGAATCCGGGAACATCAGGAAGGCCGAGGAGATGATATCCGTCCTGAAGGAAAAGGATACTGAACTGGGGTTGCTTTATTCCGCCGACCTTGAGATGAGCAGGGGCAACCATTCCGCCGCCCTTTCACTGATACGGACGATGGGAAGGACGAACAGGTCCGAGGTCATCCTCAGAATGGCCGGCGCGCTCGGATCCCTTGGAAATACGAAAGAGGCGATGGCGCTCCTTGAGTCTATGAAAGATGATCTCATACGGTCGGGGACCGTTGAGGGCCTTGACCGCCTGTACATAAAGATGGCCGGCGTCTCTTCCGCGGCGGGCGATCATGACTCGTCGGTGAAATATCTCACGAAGGCGCTGGGCGTGGCCGGCAGCGGCGGAAGGAAGAAAATTTATTCATTACTTTCCACGTCCTATAACGCCGTCGGGATGCCGAATAAAGCGAAAGAGTACGCATCAATGGCACAATGATCAGAAGATCGTATTCTTCCTGAGAAGGTCCATGTCGCTGATGTAAAGGTCGCGTATGTCCTTTATGTTCCATTTCAGCATCGCCAGCCTCTCGAACCCGAAGCCCCATGCCAGCACGGGATATTTCACATTGAACGGCGCCGTGACCTCCGGCCTGAATATGCCCGCGCCTCCGAGCTCCATCCACTTGCCGTTGAAGAACACCTCTATCTCGAGCGAGGGCTCCGTGTACGGGAAATAAGCTGGTCTTATCCGTATCTTATCGAATCCCATTCTTCCGTAGAACCCTTTCACAAGAGATACAAGCATGTCGAAATCGCCCTTCTCGTCAACGATTATCCCCTCTATCTGAGTGAACTCCGGAAGGTGCGTCGCGTCTATCGATTCGTTCCTGAATATCCTTGATAACGAGAACACCTTTACCGGAGGGTCGGGATGCGCGGACAGGTGCTTTATTGTGTTGACGGTCGTGTGAGTCCTCAGGAGCGCCTGCTCTGCTTTCTCGACAGACCACGTCCCTCCCCATCCTGCCGATCCGGTACCGCCGCCCGTTTCATGAATGTCCTTAACTTTCCTTACAAGCCCGGCGTCATCGATACGGATAGATGAAGGATCACTCAGATAGAACGTGTCCTGTATGTCCCTTGCGGGATGGTCCTGCGGTGTGAACAGCACGTCCATGTTCCAGAACGCCGGCTGTACGTACTCCTCGTCTATCTCGGTGAAGCCCATCTGCACGAATATGTTGCGTATCTCGTCGGCCAGCCGCGACAGGGGATGCTTCTTCGCAGGGAACGCGGAGGGGGCGAACGTCTGAACGTCATATCTTCTGAACTCGGCGTCCTTCCATCTGCCGCTCTGTATCAGTTCCACAGTAAGCTGCGTGACCTCCTCTTTCACTTCTATGCCCATTTTTATTATCTTTTTGCCCAGATCGGTAAGGGATATCGAACGTTCCGTTATTATCTTCTCATCTATCATGCCCTGTCTGCCCTTCAGGTCCTTTATCACGGATATGTCAGCGTCGTTCTCGCTGACCGCGCCTTTCGACATCCTTTCAAGCATTTCTTCGTCCTTCATCTTCCCTGTCAGAGCGGCCTTCCCTTTGTCGGTAAGCGTTACCGTCCTTTCTTCATCCTTGGAGATGTCCGCCAGTCCCTTCCGCTTGAGCCAGCCCACGGCGATCTTATCGTCACCGCCGGGAAGGCATGACGCAAGCTCCGCCATACCGATCGATCCTCTGTCGCCGATGGCGGCCAGCGCTCTTCTTTCCGGAAGGCCTTTCGAAATTATTCCCTTATCGATCATAACATAAAATTTCGATGAGCTTTCGTCCATCCTCACAAGCCCTTTCGATGAGAGCCATGACGCGGCGCCCATCACTTCCACCTCAATATCGAACGTCCTGGAAGCTATGAGCTCCGCAGGCGTTACCGTCCCGGTCTCCTTCAGTGCAAGAAGCAGTCTTTTTTCGTTGTGGCTGAGCCCATCGCGGATCTCGGACGTGTTCATCTGTTCACCGTATCTTTTTCATGATAATAACGTTCACCATCGGAACCCTTCGTACGTCATATCATTTATGACGTCCTTCGCCTTCTCTCTTTTTTCCTGATGCTTCTCCAGGAACACATTTATCTTTTCTGTCAGCGCGGCCTTGCATTCGCCGCAAAGTATCCCGCCGCTCCTGCATCTCGCCGTGAGTTCGTTCAGCTTCGCGTCATCGTTCTCGAATAAATAATAATTATATTTGAAAACGGCGCACACCTCCGGATTGCCGCCTTTTTCCCTTTGTTCGTCAACTGACACACAGCCACCGGTGAATGCCTTTCCCACTTTCTTTTTGACCTCTTTTGCGTTATCCGTCGTATATATCGTTGACATCGGGTCTGACGATGACATCTTGTCCGCTCCCCCCAGCCCGGGGAACATCTTGCAGTATATCTGGCACGGTTTCATATATCCGAGCGACTGGGCGACGTCCCTGCACGCCCTGAAATGAGGATCCTGATCGATACCGCACGGTATGAGACATGGAACGTTATGACCCGCTTCCTCCGACGCAAGGAACGCGGGCGCCGCCTGCATCGCCGTGTAGAACAATGAACCGATGTTCGTGGTGTTATCAAAGCCGAACACCGCCTTCGCCGTTGACAGGTTTATTTTCTTGGCCACCTTCAGCGCTATCGGGTATAACGTCCTTACATTCTCCGTATCAAGTATTATCTTTGTTCTCTTGGTGTCGAAGCCCAATGCGATCATGTCCAGCGCGTTCTCGTACGCCATCTTCCTTGTGTCCTGTAACGTCGCGTCCTGCTTGAATAAGAATTTCTCATCGTCCGTGAATTGGAATAACATATCAACGCTGAATACATCCTGCATCCATTTGTTGAACATCCACGGCATTATGTGGCCGAGATGCGTATGCCCCGACGGTCCCCTGCCTGTGTACAGCACGAATTTATTACCTTTTTCGTATTCGTCGAGTATTATGTTCATGTCCCTGTGCGAATAGAATATTCCGCGCCGGAGCATCATGTGCGGCTCCCCGTGCCTTTTCATGCGCATCATTAACTTATCATCTATGGGCGTCGTTCCGAAACGTTCCGCCAACAGATCGTAATCTATGTCGCCCGTGACCTCCCACGGCGTCACCTTGAAGTCCCCTGCCATCGGAACCTCATAAGGAACATTCCTTTTAAATCTCTTCCCTGCTGCGCACAATATTCTTATTAACCGCTACGTATTCCGCCGGTATATGTGGAAGATATTGGGAACGGATGCGCTTTATGTTGAATTTGCGGACGTCTGGAAGGAACGTATCACTGAGATCGTCTCCGAAAAGGATGACGGCGGCCGATTCGCAGGTCTCATGAAGGACGCTTCCGTCACTTACATCATGAACGGTTCGACGGAAGTGCATACATTCATCGCTGAATTGCCGGAAACGGTCTCCAAGGANGATATACAATTCCTTGCCGATNCNNTCCTGGACGTTGCCAAGACGTTCGGATCGCCGTTCGTTTCCCTTAATGACCGGTATGAGAAATGCCAGGTGATNTTCACCACCGAGAAAGAACCGGAGATACTCGGNCAGGATAAAGCGGAAGGCTTCTCCGCCGGTGCTGTGTTCGCGCCCATAATCGAAGGGTGGGGCGGCGCCGGAAGGAAGAACGAACCGTTCATGTAAATAGGACGAGAACACATACAAGGGATGCACATACAGGGGATGCACATGCCGAAAGAGGATGAGAAATTGGACCTCCGTCCGGTGCTGAAGGGCTGGGCGCTCATGTTCACAGTGATGTTCATGCCCGGCATGTTCTCCAGAATGGTGTACAACATCGGGAAGAGCGATCCCATCACGCCGCTGTTCTCCGATGCAAACATCGCTTTGGCGCTGCTTACGTTCATGCTCGTCGCTTTGCCGGTGCTGTGGTTCATAGAGAAGTGGTTCGCGGTGATACCGTCAAAGAATCAATGCTACGTGATGATCTTCGTCTCACTGGGCATAAGCTATCTTGCGGGATATCTGGCCGGCGGGGCGCCGCTGATGTCCGCCGTTCTTTTTATGTCAGCGATAGGCGTCGTCACGATATGCGTTCTCAGGCGTTACGTATGGTACGTGGACGACCTTTGGATATTCTCCCTGATAGCGACAAAATGATCATATGTCGCCGAGGTCGCTCGTATCACGCTCCGGTGTTCCCGGCTCTTCCGCTTTACGTTCGGCGGTGTCATCAAGCTCCGCCGTTATGGGGACGGGTCGGAACACTTTCCATTTCGTGACCGCGTCGTCGACGAACGCGCTCTCGAAGAATGAATAGAATATTATGCACGAGGCGGCAACGACGATCATGTTGAAGACCACGGACGACGCGATGAACCCGAGCACCACGTAAATATCAGTGTGCGTCGCCGCTATCAGTATGAACACCGCTATCGCGAACACGGGTATCGCCATTCTTCTTAACGTTTCCACAGCGCCGCCGTACAGCGAGAAATCGCGATAGTTCGTTGTTATTCTGACGTTCAGTGATTTGAACGGCGTCCACGGCAACACTACCAGAGGAATGAACATTATCAGCGAGAACACAAATATCGGCGCCTCGTATAATTTCACGTCGTTCATGAACGCCGGGTTCATCGACAGATATATCCATAATGCGACGCCCACGAGGAACGCGAAGAACATCGTCCTCAGCATCTCCCCGAACGGTATCCCGGACCTTTTGAGGTTGTAGTCCATTGTTATCTTTCTTGTGTCGATGTCCGGAGGCACATTGAAAGCAAATATCATCAGCCGTTCCCAAAGGCTCAGCTTTTGTTTTATATTGGCGTATTCGACCGCCGATATTACCGAGAAGAACAGATATCTCTGAAATACGACCGCAACGGAAACCACGCCTACACAGCCGACAAGCAGGAACGCCACGAAGAACAGCACCAATAACGGCACTTTCAGGAAGAACAGTATCACCGGCACAGCTATTGCGGCGAGCAGCGCCTTCCACATTCCTCCGTGCACATACGTCACAAGACCGACTATCAGGAACGGCACCGAAAGTATCGGCAGCGCACCGGCAAGCTCCATCGTCTCAGTGTATATCAGTATGAAGAATGCAATGGCGCACAATATCATCGACGCGACAAAGATGAGGAACATTGCCCTGTCCTCCCTTCTTACCATCGACAGCTCTGAGACATGCGCATTCCGTTTTATGAAACGCTCCTTCATGATATCATCCCATCCATACCCTGATGCCCGTTTCCGCCCTGTCCCCTCTGAAGACACCTATGACAAGCGTCATCGTCCCTTTTTTTGCGATCTCGAGAGGACCGATCGTATCACACAGTATGGAATCCCTGAATTTAACACATGTGCCGCTCTCGTCCGATAATGCTATGTCCACGGGCGCATCCGAATTCACGGAAATGAAAAGTTTTCCCTGTCTTACGTTCAGCGGGAATGTCTTCACGTTCCTGTACGCCCCGTCGGCGGACGGGTCGAACTCGCCTATTGTTATCGTAATGTCAAGGATCTCATTCTTCCTGCGGAACATGATATCACAGCTATCGCGTCAGTCCCTCAGCTCTTCGATGTCCGTCGAGAACTTCCACATCCTCGGGTACGTGCCGGCGTCCATCAGAACTCTTGACACGCTTACCGCCTTTCCCTGGGATGTTGCCATTATTTTCGATGAGGACATCATCATAGTTCCCAATGCCACCAGTTCGCCGCGCGTGGTCATAAGAGCAACGAGCGCGTTCTTCCTTATGTCGTCGTCAAGCATGTGAATGCCCTGAACATTAAGATCGGCGCCGTGGCATACCGCGTCCACTGCGCTCGCCTTCACTATTATTTTAGGTAAAGGTTCCACGAGCGATTCCATCGGTTTAACTATATTCCTTAACCAATCCTCGCGTCCGTGCTGCTGCCAGAATATATACGAGTCTTTGAGATCGAACAGCGATGCCGTAACGCTCTCGTTCATCGAACCGGATCTCGTTCTTCTTAACTCGGCCATGCTGGCGCCGCATCCGAGCGCCTCGCCGATGTCCGTGCACAGCGTTCGTACATAAGTACCTGCGTCGCATGATATCCTGAACAGTATATCTCTTCCGGATATCTCCAGTATCTTCAGCTCTGATACCGTCCTTATTCTCAGCTGCCTTTTCACGGCGGACCTCACCGGCGGGAATTGATATATCTTACCGATGAAACGCTGAAAGACCTCTTTTATCCTCTTTTCGTCGCGGTCCCGGTGCAGCCTCATCATGCATACGTACTCTTTATCCGATGAAAGGACTAGGTCGGTCAGTCTCATCGCTTTCCCGAGGCAAAGCGGCAGCACACCGCTGACATTCGGGTCAAGCGTCCCGCCGTGGCCCATCTTCCCGACGCAGAGCGCGTCCTTCGCCCACGCCGTGACCTGATGCGACGTCGGTCCCGCGGGCTTGTCAAGAGCGATCACGCCCGCTTCCAGGAGTTCGCCGACGCTTCTGTCTGACGGTCTCTTTCCCCATCTGTCCGACATTGCGTTCTCGTCCTTCACAAGCATCCTGCCGCCTCCAGCGCATTGATTATGATCTGCACAACACCGTCCGGATCGATGTCATCGGTATTGATGATCAGATCGTACACGCTTTTATCGTTGATATCGATACCGTAGTACGCCTTATACCTTTTTTCTTCGGACGCCTGCCTCTCCTCCGTTTCCTTAAGCGCCTCTTCGAATGTCTCGTTGTCCCGCATCCCTATCCTGCGGATGCGCACATCGGGGCTTGCGTCCAGATATATGCGGAACGCCGGTATTCCGTTCCTCGACAGCATATGCGCCGAAAGCCTCGACTCGAGGATGACGTTATCGTTCTCCCTCGCTATCTCAAGCAATCTTGAGTCGATCGTCTCATCTATCGAAAAATCTTTTTCCGCTATATCGCCGAGCTCGGATAACGAGATGTTGCGTTCTTCCGCTATCTCTCTGAATATTCTGCCGAAGACAACAGCCCTTAAAGATAATATTGACGAAAGACGGTCGCAGACGGTCGTCTTCCCGGAACCGGGCGGTCCGCTTATTGTGAGCCTCATGCGATCTCTGTTCCGTCTATCTCCTCGAGACGTTTCTTGAACTTGAACCATCTTATAAGACGGCTGAGTATCTGCCCGAAGGGCATCGTGATGAGCATGTATATCAGTATCCATACCGGGAAGAGTATCCTTTCCGTTACGTCCACGTTGTCCGCCCACGGGACGGAGACCAGCACCAATGACGGGTCGAGGCCGTCAAGGAATATCCACACCCATGAGATTATCGGTATCACGATGAGCATCGTTATCGGCATCGTCTTCATCATCTTCATGCTTGATTCCATCGATTTGGACATCATCGCCTGCTGCTGTTCGGTCAGTTTTTTAATTTTGTAGAGATTGTTCTCTATCCTTGCTTTACGAAGCTCGGCGTTGAAGGCGCTCATCTCCCTCTGGTTCCTGGTCTGCGTGACAGTATCTGACATTAACGTTCGTATAATGGTGCTTATACCGATCATTATCATTCCCGCGAGGATCAGAGTTATGATCACATAATTTCCGTGGAAACCTATAAGCGGTTCGAATACAATGCCGACCACCCCTCCCACAGCTTTTCTGACGGGTTCCATGAACAGCGCGATGATCAGCACCATCGCGATCATCATGAACATCAGCTGCGACTTCTGCGGCGGATTTATCCCTGCGTTCACTGGTTGATCTGCCATATCACTCCTCTCCGAAGAATCCTCTCATTACCGGATGCATCTCCATCATCTGTTCGCGCCCCATCGCCTCATAGAACTGTATCAGGATACCTACGGTTAAAAGTACCCCTGTGCCGCTTGCGTTGCCCGTCGTCCCTATGAGGTCCGCGCCGGCGGCCAGCGCTCCCACTATCGCACCCGATAAGACCGTCACTATCGGTATGTATCTGTCGAGCACTCTCCTTAGCACCCGTGGGTCACGCCGGAAGCCCGGTATCTGCATACCGCTCCTTTGGATCTGATTCGCAACGGACTCGGCGCCCATGTTGGTCGTCGATATCCAGAACTTCGCGAACATTATCGAACCCAGCACCATCACCGTGAAATAGATGACAACACGCATCATCTGCTGTATAGGCCCGTGCAAAGCATCCCCGTAATTCCCGGGGTCCAGTATCGGAAGCAGCCACGATGTAAGGCCGGTCGGCGCTGATACGTACCACGCGAAGCCTCCGGCCGCGTGCGTCGTTCCCTCCTGGAAATAACCTATCAGGTCATTATGCCCTAAGAGCGGTATGCCGCTCAGTGTCGGATTTGTATAGAACAGCAGCGCGAACATGCTTATGTTCGCTAACAAAGCTGCCATCAGTATCACAGGTATGTTGCTTGCATAGATCAGCTTGATCGGATACCTCCCGCGCGCTCCCCGCGCACTGCCGTGAGATAACGGCAACTCGATACGCGTCGATTCAAGATACGCGACCACCAGGAATATGCATACCGTCCCTATCAGCGCTATGAGCGGGTTCGGACCGCCGAGCATCAGAAGCTCGTAACCGCCGTTGGCGATGTCCCCCGAGCTCATATTGCTCAGCAGATATATCGTCTTAGGAATTGTACCGGCCGGAAGATTGGACATACTTACAGCGCCTGCGCTGACAGGGTTCCAATTTACCGTCCCCGTGAACAGCGCTTCTGATACGCCTGCGGCTATGAACAACGAGATACCGCTGCCTATGCCCCATTTTGAGACAACTTCGTCCATCAGGAAGACGATATACGAGCCTACGAACAATTGCAGGATTATCAGTATCTTCGCCCCTCCCGATCCGAACGCTGACGTGAAGTTCGCAGACGGTATCAGATAACCGAACACCTGCGGTACCGCCTCCACAACGATCATGATTATTACGAGCAGCTTAAGGAATGACTGATAGCACGCCTTGTCCTCTTTGTTCGTAAGGTCGAGCTTAATTATCTTTGCGCCGACGAACAGCTGCATTATGATGGACGCTGTGACTATCGGCCCTATGCCCAATTGCAGAAGAGAACCGGACGCGCCCGCCATGATCGTCCGGTACTGTGCGAAAAGATCTAACGTCTTCTCCTGGTCAAGACCGTAAATATATATGTTGGTCATGACGAAGTAAATGATGAGGATCAGGATGACCCACATCATCTTTGTCCTGAAATGCACGTGGCCCTCGGGCCTCGTGACGGCAGGCAGCCTGTCAGCGATAGGCTTGAACCTATACAGCAGGCTCTTGTTCTCCTCCATGCTTGTTGTCTCCGTTATTCCGCTACTGATCCGCCGGAAGCGACTATCTTATCGCGTGCCTGTGCCGATATCTGTGATACCGTAACGTTAACTGCAATATTAATGTCTCCCGTGCCCAACAGCTTGTCTATGCCCGCCGCGGTCAGGTCTATCGTATACGACGGACCGTCCTTTTTTGCGAATCCGAGGCTTACATAGCCCTCTAGCTGCTCCAACATATCTTTGATATTGATAATCCTATTGGCGGCCACGACGCACTGCGGTCTCTTGAAACCGCGCCTTCCGAAGTGCTCGCGGTCGTATTTCAGCATATGTATCCTCTTATGCTTGCCCAACCCGGCGTTACCGTGGCCTCCGATGATGCCCGCCCCTCTTCCGGATTTCTTTCCGCGTCCGTGCGTCCTCAGCCCTCTGAATTTCTTGGTCCTGCTTGGCATCTTATCACCTACAACATCCTTGCGATCAGTTCGTTGATCGCCCCGCCTCTGTACCCGAGCGCCCCGCCGCTGCGGTATGAGCGTTTTATCCCCTCATACCCCTTCTCCGGCGGATGGAGACGGAACACCGCTTTCGCGCCTTCCGTGTCCTTCATCTTATAACCGCTGTTTATGATGGCGTCGGCCATTTCGGCGGCGGTCGCGAATTCCGTGTTATTCTTAAGGTACTCGTCCGTTATTGACACATCTCCGGATAAACGTCCGCGCACGAGTATCATCTTCTCTAACGTTGACGGATCTATCTCACCCCACGTGATGTAATCTTTGGCTTTTTGCAGCATCCCTTTCGTGACGTCGTTCTCCGGCACGAGAACGCAATGATTCACCCTTGACAGGTTCATCAGTTCCATTGTTCTCCTTACGTCGACGTTGACGTCCGGCTGCCCGCGTACGCGTATGACCGCGAACATGCTCACTCCTCCCTGCTGACGTCCGTTTCGGCCACGGTAAGGCCGATCGGTCCGGAGACTATATTCAGACGGTCTCTCTGCGAATCGGTCACACGAACGCGTGTCGTTTCTTTCAGCGCTTCGAACGTCGCCAGCGCGTAGTTCACTTTTGTCTTCGTGTTACCTCTGGCGAAGCCCCACGAATCGCGCACCCCCGCCAGCGTTAACAAACTTTTCGCGACGTCGCCCACTGCCAGCGATATGCCGCGGGGCGCAGGTTTTAACGTCACGACGACGGAACCGCATTCTCCGCGCACCTCGAACGGCAGCGAGTGCGGCTGGGCGCAGCCGCATTCCCACGAGCCGCATCCTCTCTTTATTTCGATTATGTTCAGTTTTGCGTTATCGATGGCCTTTCTGATGGCCGGTCCGACCTCTTTTCCTTTGGCCCTTCCGATGCCCACGAATCCGTCGCCGTTGCCCACCACGCACGTCACCGCGAATCTTACTCTTCTTCCTGAGTCGGTCATCCTCTGCACCATGTTGAGGTCTATGACCTCATCCTTCAGTTCAGGTAACAGGATATCGACTATCTCAGCTTCGCGCAACGGAAGTTTCGTCGCGAGAGCGTTGCTCATCGTCGTGATCTCACCGTTGAGGACCATCTGCCCCAATCTTGTCTTAGGGATCCAATCCATCTTATTCAGCCTCCTTTGTCTTCTTCTTCGCAGGCGCCTTCGCCTTAGCATCCTTTGCCGGCGCTTTTCCGCCTGCTGCCTTCGCGGGTGCCTTTCCGCCTTCTGCTTTTGCGGGCGCAGCCTTCGCAGGTTCCTTCGCAGGTGCCTTTTCCGAGGGCCTCATTGTTCTTTTCCCTCCGATCGCGTTAAGCACGGCATCCACGTCCGCCGCGAAAGTTTCGCTGATATGCGAACCGCTTATTCTCTCATCCGCCGGAAGTACCCCTTCGCCGTGCGGTATCTCAAGACCTGCATCGACCATTCCCGCGACCGCCGCGAAAAGCACGGCGCCCTTGGACGGCGTCTGCATGCCTATGTCGAGCACCGCGTATTCGATACCCGCGTCCTTCGCCTTCTTCCCCGCGAGATGTCCCGTGAGGTATGCGGCGGGGATGTTGGAGCATGCGTGCTTCCACCCCAGCGTTTTAAGTTCTTTCGAGGTTGCCGATACCGCGATCGCGTCGCCGTCCATGCCGAACGATGCGAACTGTATCGTAACGTTCTTCGACGACCTTCTGACCACTGCCCTCAGCTCGCCGCTTGTCAGCAGTTTCTTTCTTATGTAGTAATCCGTACGGTTCTCCCTTCTTCTGCGGAACGGTACCTTGTATCTGGGTCCTGTCGCCATCAGATCTCCTCCTTCAAATGACCTTCGGATATCATGTGCTGCCTTATGTTCCTGCGGCTCTTGTACACGCCGCCCTTTGCCTTACGGTAATACATACGATATACCGACGGTGTTATCTTTCCTTCATCTCTTAATTTCTTGAGCTCGTCGCGTATCGGCCTTATCGTGGATATCCATCTCCTCTTGTCGGGGAGACGCGCGTTGTTGGTGCCCTTTCTGCTTCCCGGCCCTTTCCGTTTGCCTTTGGCCTTCTGGTTAAGCATATGCTTGACCCTTGACTTCGATATCCCTTTCTTCGGTCTCGCCGCTATGAGGCCCGACGCTATGGCCGTACGAATATCAGCTCTCGTGATGCAGTCGGCCGCCTCCTCCTCTCTCTCCGGGTCGATCCAGACGCGGTTCTCACCGCATTTGAGGACCTCCGCGGCCATTCTCTTCTGGTTGCTGAGATCCATGCTCACACCATCCTGTTCAGGACACGTATGCCAAGCTCATCGGCCCTGTCCTCTATGATTATTCTTTTCCTCGTTCCGACGGTTCCGCCGATGCGGACCGCCTGTTTCTTCGGATCGACGCTTTCGAGATCGTTCACGTTCGCAACGATCACTTCTTCGAAACCCGACGGATGAAGGCCTCTGGCCGCGGCCGGGCCGCGGTATCCTATCACGACCACCGGGGGACGACGATCAAGCTTTCTCTTCATCTTCGAGTGTATCCCTTTCGGTCTCCTCCACTTCTCTCCGAGCTTGGAGTACCGGAACCACTCCTGTCTTTTGAATGCCGGTCTCTTTCCGCTTATGAGCGCCCTCTTGGCAAGCGCATCCTTCGTCTCATCGCTGAGCTCCGGTTTTGCTTTGACGACGTACTCGTCCTCTTCGGCCGCTTCTACTATCTCCACGGCCGCTTCTTTCTCATTTTTCTTATCCTTAACGTCTTTGGCGTCCTTCGTTTCTTTCACGGGCTTCGCTTCTTTCGTTTCTTTCACGGGCTTGGCTTCTTTGGCCGGTGCCTCTTTGGCATCGGCCTTGCCGGCGTCCGCGCCTTCCAGCTCGGCCTTCCATTTATCGACGGTCTTCGGACCGACGCCGCTGAGGGTCTTGATCATTTCTTTTACTTTCGACTCGTCCGCCAGCGCCTTCTTCATGTCAGCGACGCTCTTTATGCCCATTTCCTCAAGCACCGCGATGTGCTGTTCCCTGAGGCCGGGAAGTTCTTTCAGTGATCTGACGCTCATTCTCTCACCTTGTGCGATTTGCCGACTATGTATATCCCGTCCTGGAATATCCTTCTGTCAAATCCTCTTCTGGACGTTGCCTTCTCGATGTTCGCCGCGGTCTGTCCGCACGCCTCGATATCGTTCCCCGATATCGTGACGTCGGCGCCGTTCACTTTGACCGTCGTCTTGCCTACTATCTCGGCTGTGCGCGGGTCCTTCCCGCCCATGTAGTTGTCTATCTGCACGTGCGTGCCTTTCACGGCGACCTTCATCGGGAAGTGCGAGAATACCACTTTCATGTGATATTCGTAACCTTCGGTCACACCTCTGAACATGTTCCTCAGGTGCGCCAGATACGTGCCGACCATCGCTTTCTCCTTAACTCGGGGATACTCGCATGATACCGTCACGATACCTTCTCCGATGACTATCTTTACGCGGGGGTGCGCGAAGTTTCTGCTCAGTTCCCCTTTCGGTCCNTTGACCTTGAATATGTTCCCGTCCTGTGAGACGGAAACCCCGCCGGGGACGGCGATGGTGCTTTCGATTTTCCCTGCTATTGTCATCTTTCTACCTCAATACACATACGCCAGCAGCTTTCCGCCGATGCCCAGTTCTTTTGCACGGGTGTGCGTTATCACGCCTTCCGTCGTGCTTATGATCAGTACACCGAAGTCCTGCGCCGGCAGGAATCTTGCTTCAAATTTCTCCAGATCGTTCACTTTGACCGAATACCTTGGTTTAATCACACCGCAGTTATTGATCGCTCCTTTCATCATAACGCGGAACTGTCCCGCGCGTCCGTCCTCCACGTACTCGAACTGACTTATGTAGCCGTGGTCCTGCATCACTTTCAGCACGCGGCCGATAAGCTTTGACGACGGATGTATCGTACACTCGCCCTTCCCTATCGAGGAGGCGTTCTTCATCACAGACATTGCGTCATTCAACGGGTCACTCTGCATCTTGTCTCACCTCACGAATATTTCTTGAACCCCAGCTCAGGGGCCATGTCCCTGAAGCACTGACGGCAGAGGTGCATCCCGTACCTTCTGATGATACCTCTCCTGCGGCCGCACCTTGTGCATCCTTTCGATCTTCCGAACTCTTTCTTGGGCTTCATTCGACCACCTCTATGCCGAACTTCTCCTTCATGAACCCTATCGCTTCGCTGCGGTCCATGCGGTGCCCTCTTGACACTTTCCTTCTGAGGATGGAACGCTGCGTAACGCGGTTGCCCGTCCTCCTGAGCACAACGCTCACATCCATTCCGAATATTCCTATCTCGGGATCATATTTCATTCCCGGAAAGTCCGTGTAATCGGCTATGCCGAACGACATGTTGCCCTCTTTGTCGAACGAGTACGAAGGTATGCGCATTTCCCTTATCTCTAACGCTCTGCCAAGGAACTCTTCGGCGATATTCCCTCTTAACGTCACCTTGCAGCCGAGCGGCATGCCCTTGCGTATCGCAAGGTCACGGTTGATCGTTCTCGATATCGTCTGCACGGATCTCTGACCCGTTACCATTTCGATGACTTTCTGCGCCTTCACCAGCCTCTCGCCCGCTTCGCCCACGCCGATGTTAACGACCACTTTCTCAACATGCGGGTCTCTCATCGAATTCATAGTACCTCGGCCTCCGGGAGTTTGATCGACGATTTGTTTACGCCGATCACGAAAACATTCTCTCTCACCGTTTCGGTACCGTCCTCGAACCTGACGACGTTGGACGCGGAACCTCTCCTTATAATGCATTCCGATATGACCGCCGTCCTTCCCGCGTGCGGCCCCTGGAATATCATCGCCATTGAGCCGGGCGCCATCGGATACGATCCGGATATCTTCTGACCGTTCAGCTCCACTTTCAGGACATCGCCTGTTTTGTATTCGTTACCGCTGAGAACGATGTTCCTTCCGTCGTGCAGGTTCAGCTGCACTTTTCCCGCGCGCACGACGGTCTTGTTCTGTAATTTGCATAATTTCCACTTCGCTTCCGATTCTGATATCTCAACAAGCGTCAATTTACCTTTATCGGTGAGCAGCATGCGGTAGTTTGCCTTTATCTTAGGTATTGAGACGACGTCCATGAAACCTATCGGCATCTTGTGGCTCCTCAGCGGCCTTCCGTCCACGAGTACCTCGCGATTACCGACGATCCTCTTTGCCTCTTTGGCGGTGTCGCATACCTTAAGCATATCCCTTAATACTATCGCCGCGGGCATGCTCTTGTCCACCGCGTGCGGCCCGGGGGACTGCTTGGTCACCCATACTGCTATCTTCCTCTTCAGCGGCCATGACCTGGGCGCCACAAGTCTCTTCATTTGAGTGCTCATTGCTTAGCCTCCGTTCTTTTTGTTATCGTTGCGGACCTCCATTCGTCCGTAAGGTCAAGCTTCGTTATCACGATGTTCGAAGCGTGCACCGGTCTTGCGACCGCCGTTCCGTCGGCCTGGTTTATCGTTATGCCGTCGATGACCACGCGGCCGTCGTCGGTGAAGATGTCCATCACTTTGCCTTCCGTTCCTTTTATGTCCTCGTTCCCGCGTATCACGACGACGGTGTCGCCGCGGCATACTCTCGCCGTTCTCACACCGTACTTCTCGCGAAGCTCGGAACTCAGATGCGCGGCCACCCTTTTGCTCTTCGTGTGGTTCGGCGCATTGTACAGTTCTTTTCTCTGAACTCTCGCTTTACTGCTTCTTTTTACCATCTCAGCACCTCACACGATCATGTTAGCCGTGGCCGCGACACGCGGCCATCTCTCCGCCGCTTCCCTTGCGACCGGACCTTTTATGTCCGTTCCTTTTGTTTCACCGGTTTCCGTTGTTATGACGGCGGCGTTGTCCTCGAAGAAGACCATCGTCCCGTCCGGGCGCCTCATGGGTCTGCGCTGTCTTACGACGACCGCATAAACAATCTGTCTCCTCATCTGGGGCGTTCCCTTTTTTACGGATGCCATCACGAGGTCGCCGACGCCTGCCGCGGGCACGCGTCTTGACACTCCCTTGTAACCCGGTACCGTAATGATCTCGATGACCTTCGCGCCGGTGTTGTCCACGACGTCGAGACGGGACCCGTTCTGAACTCCTTTTGTCTGATTTCCGGCGATACCTTTCATTGCGACCGCCTCTCTACTATGACGAACGATACTGTCTTGCTGATCGGGCGGCATTCCATCACCGTGACGTGATCTCCCACGCTCACATTGAGGCACGCGGGCGCGTGCACTGAATAACGGCTCGTTCTCTTCTCGTACCTTTCGTATTTATTCTGATATCTCAGATATTTGCGCTCGACCACCGCGGTCTTGTCCATTTTGACCGAGACGACCGTTCCCTCTATCATCTGCCCCCTTACGGGAAGGCTCCCGTGGAACGGGCAGTTCATGTCGCTGCACTCTGATGCCGGGGGGGCGACGTCTATTCCGATGTCCTTAACTTTTGTTGCCATTGAATTCACCTAACCTTCTTTATCCTGTCCTCTGGCCGGTGCAGTACCTCTGATCCTTTGATGACATATCTCTCACCGTCGTATGTGAAAGCGAACTCATTGCCGCGCTTCGGTATTATCTTCGCGGAATCCGCGGGACCGATGACGAACGTGTTCATCGTCTCGTCCGTGACAATCCCTTTTATTCCGGCGTAACATTCTGCGGAAAGCACCTCCGCCTCCAAACCTATGAATTCCATTCTCATGAGATCGCTCCTTTTCATTTTTACCTGACCTCTGTCTGGAAGCCCATGTCCTCCAGCACAGCTTTTACTTTCTTCTTGTGATCGCCCTGAAGTTCGATGCGTCCGTCCTTGACGGTACCGCCGGCGGCGCATCTTGACTTCAGCTGTTTGGCGAGATCGTCGGTATCTATGTCATTGCCGTCTATGCCGTCTATGACCGTCACCGTCTTTCCGTATCTCCGGCTGTCCGTAGATATCCTTACGGTCTGCTGCTCGCGTGCGATCTCCTCGCACATGCACAGCTCACCAGGCAATCCGCATACGGGGCAGATGTCCGCCATTATTTCTCTTCCTCCTCCTTCTGCACCGTCAGTATGCGGGCGATGTTCGTCCTCAGTGCGCGTATGAGCCCCGGGTTCTCCGGCGCGCCGCCCATCGATGATGTTCCTTTCTCGTGCATGAGGTCGTTCCTCAGCTCCTTGAGCTTCTGGTTCCTCTCATCGGCGCTCATCTCTCTGATCTCAGAGGTCCTGAGGAGCGCCATCACTGTCCCTCCTCGGGCTCCGCAGGTTCGGCGGCCGGCTCTTCTGCCGGCACCGGAATGCCTGCCTCTATCCTGCTGTATATCTCCGGATAGCTCTCGGCTATCTCCGTCTTATTTTTAACTGATATGTTCGCCGGAAGCTTCGCGTTCGGCGCCATTATTTCTACCGTTACACCAACAACGCCCTGCTTTAGCTTTGCGACCGCATAGCCTTTCGCCATGAAGTCTATCTTCGGCTCGCCGCAGAACTTTATGAAACCGCTTTTGAACTTCTCCGTCCTGTGCCTCTGCCCTGAAAGCTTCCCGGCAACGATTATATGGCATCCGGTGGCGCCGTCATCCATTATTCTCCGTACCGTTGAATGCCCCGCCCTTCTGAAATGCCATCCTTTCTCTAACGAGAATGCCAGTTTTTCGGCCATTATCTGTGCGTTGAGGTTCGCATTCTCAACCTCGAGGACCTCTATCTGCGGGTTCTCGAACTTAAAACGTTCCTCGATGACCGTCGTTAGATTCTTGATCGTCTGGCCGCGCCTTCCGATTATGAGCCCGGGACGCTCCGTGGTGAGCGCGACGCGCGTTCCCATGGGCGTTCTCTGAACGTCCAGTCCGCCGAACCCCGCGCGGCTGACCTCCTTCATCAGATATTCTTTCAAAAGGACCCTGCGGATGTTCTCGGCAACGAACTTTCTCTCTGATGCCATACTTACTCGACCTCCTCTATTATCACTTCAATGTTGACCGTCTGCTGGTCCCACTGCGTCGCGCGTCCGTGCGCCCTGGGCATGTGCCCGGGTATCGTCCTTCCCAGCGACGTTGAAACGACGGATATTATCATCTCCGACGTGTCAAGACCTTTGTACTCGGCGTTCGACGATGCGCTTTTGACGACGGTGAGGATCGCCCTCGCCGCCTTCTGCGGATATCTTCCCGGACCGACGCCCGGTTTGTGCGACACTCTCTTGTTGAATCTTTTCAGCGGAACGGGTCTCTTAAGGTCTATGACCTCCTCCAGCACCCTGACGGCAACGTCAACTTTCATTCCGCGGATCATGCCGCATATCTCCCTCGACATCTTCGGTGACACGGGCATTTCCTTACCGATAGCTTTCGCGGATGTGTCCGGGTCAGCTTTTATTGTGTATCCTGCCATTTTCACATCACCTTACTTCAGCGGCATGAACTTTGAGGACTTCGTTGCTCCCACACCCGGTCCCGAGTGGACGGGCGGCTTCCTCGTCAGCACGAACTCTCCCAGGAAATGACCTATCATCTCCGGTTTTATCTCTACGTCCTTGAATTCTTTTCCGTTGTACACTGATACCGTTTTTCCAACGAACTGCGGTATTATCGGTATGTCCCTGCGGTGTGTGCGTACGGTTCCTTCCGATGCCTTCAGTTTATCGAACAGCAGCTGCTGCTCGTAGTTCAGTCCTTTTACGAACGTCCTTCTGGCCCTGGAAGGCAAGAGCTCCAGTAACTCGTCGAAAGGCATTGCCAAAAGTTCGTCCATCGTGAAGCCACGGAACGTGAACTCTTTCTTCCTCCTTGCCTGGATCGCGCTCGCCTTCTTCCTGGCCTTTCTCCTTGAGGCTTTTGCCGAGCCTGCTATTATCTTTGATTTGGCCATTTGATATCACTTCTTCTTTTTCTTTTTCTGAGGAGAGAGGCGTCCTACCTTTCTTCCCGGCGGTGCGTTTCTGCTCACCGTGCTTGCTTTGCCCACGTGCGGGTGGCTTCCGCCGCCGTGCGGGTGGTCGACCGGGTTCATCGCAACACCGCTCACTTTGAAGTTGGCTTTGCTTCTTGACCTGAGCGTGTGATGTTTCTTACCGGCCTTCGCAAATGGTTTATCGTCCCTTCCGCCTCCCGCCACGACGCCTACGACGGCGCGGCAGCGCGGGTTGAAATCCTTCAGTACGCCGGAGGGCATTTGTATAACCACTTTATCACTCCTGCTCACTACCGATGCGGAAGTTCCCGCGGTCTTAGCGTACTTGCCTCCGTCCCCCGGTACTCCCTCGATGTTATGAACGGGCGTACCTTCCGGGATGTCGGCTAACATCATAACATTCCCCGAAGCGATCTCGCCTGCCCCGACGGTTATCTTCTGACCTACCTTAACACCCTCGGCGGCAAGAAGATAATCCTTCTTACCGTTGAATATGACCTCCGTAAGAGGAGATGTCCTTCCGGGTGCGTGTATCAGATCGGTCACCACTCCCTCTCCTTCGCTGAATGCCGGGAGTTTCACGTCATCGACATGCCTGTGGCTCGGCGAAAGGTATTGCGAACCTCCGCGGCCTCTTCTCTGTGTGATCAGTCTCTTTCCCATCTCAGAACACTCCTACTCTCATACCTACCTCTTCCGCCGAATATCCTTCGGCGAGTTTTATGATCGCATGCTTTCCGTCCCTCTGGATCCTTGTCCATACCTTATCGACCTTCACTTCAAAGCGTTCCTCGAACGCTTCTTTGATATCGGGCTTGTCGGCGTCCCTGTGGACGATGAACTCCAATTTGTTACCGTCCCTGAACTTCTGTGTAGGCGTGCCGGACATGTGATTCATCGCCTTTTCTGTGACGAACGGCCTTATCAGAACGTCGCTCATCTTCACAGCGACCACTCTCCCATTTTCGATACAGCGGACTCACTGAACACCGTAAGCCTTCCTGCATCGCCTCCCGGCGCCAGTAGCGATGCATTAAGCCCGCTGACCGCCACGACGTCAACGCCCGGAAGGTTCGAGGCACCTTTGAACACTGCCTGCTCCTTGTCTGAGACGACGAGCAGTATGCTCACCGGCGTGCGGTATTTTCTGTTCCTCATCTTTCCCTTTCCGGCGCGTATCTTGCGTCCGTACTTGGCGCGGTCGAGATCGTATCCCAGACCGATGTTCTCAAGCACACCGACTATTTCGGATGTTGTCGCCAGTTCCTGTATCTTATCTTCGACTATTATCGGGAATGACACTGAATCTTCGAACTGGTGACCTCTTGTCCTCACGATGTCGGCGTCGCCCGTCGCGGCGACCGCCGAGAACCTTGCGAGCGCACGTTCTTTGTGATTTACCTTCTTGTCCCATATTCTTTCCGGGACGGGCGGATGCGCCCTTCTTCCGGAGACGTTGTTCGGCGATTCAGTTGCTTTGCGTCCCGCTTTTATCCTCTGCACGCGCGAAACGCCGCGTCCTTTTCCCCATGTGCTGACCGAATGCTTTATCCCTGCGTCAGGTGACGGCCCGTAAGGCTGTCTCTTGTTGGACGCGATCGCCGTGACCGCCTTCTTTATCACGTCAGGCCTGTACGGCGTGTCGAACACCTCGGGAAGATCAACTTTTTTGGATACCTTCCCGCTTACCGAGTAAACATTTGTCTGTCTCATCCTCAGGCCCCCTGCTTCGATTCTGTTGATATGTACGTTATGTTCGGCGCCTCGGTGCTTACCTTTTTGGGTTTCCTGGTGGGGTCCCTCATGCGCACCAGTCTCTTGGTCGGCCCCGGGACGGAGCCGTGAACGAGGACGTATGTGTTCACCACGTCACCATAATTCAAAAATCCGCCCTTGGGCGTTATCTCGACGCCTTCCTGCCCTATCTTAACAAGTTTCTTGTTCAGTTCCGTTCTCTGATGGTAGCCCATCTGACCGGCCGCCGGTACCGTCGGCCTTACGTAGCCCGGTCTTTTCGGTCCTAAGTTACCGATGCCGCGGCGGTGCTTGCTGTTCTTGTGGCTGAGAAGTTTCGTGCCGTAACGTTTCACGACACCCTGGAAACCTTTCCCCTTAGTGACCGCAATAACATCGACGAAACCGCCCTCGGCGGCGAAATCATTTATTCCCACCTCGTTACCGAGAATTCCCTTCGCAAACGTTAACCGTTCATCGATCGTTCCTCCGCCTATCCTCAGTTCCATCATGTCGGGCACCTTCTTGGGAACGCCCTTCACAAGTTTGGGCTGAGTGTACGCGATTATGCGAACATCCTCAACTTCAACGCCGTCGTACTTTGCGAACGACGCTTCGTTATGATCTTTCGGAACGAACAGACGCTTCGACAGCAGCGGGTCAAGATTGTTCGCCCATACCTCTCCCGCCGTCTTCAGTCCGTATATCGTGTTCTCATACAACCGTACCGCCGCGACCTTCATAGGCGGCACCTCGAGAACTGTCACCGGGACCTGCAATTCCATTCCTGATGTTGTGCTCTTCGCACGCGCGTCAACGACGAACGCGTGCGTCATTCCTGCCTTATAACCGGCAAAACCCTGGATCTTAGGGGCTCCGCTGATATCGGGCCATGAATCCAGCCTTGGGGTCTGCGACTGTGCCCTTTTACGTGGACCGTACGCTCTGGACCCTTTCTTGGGACGTCTTTTCTGCGACATATTAACACATGCCTGCGAGAGTATCTTCGCTGATCTCGCGTTTCTTCTTTTCGATCTCTACGTCTCAACATACGACCGTGACGCCGTTTTCACGCCGATAAACGACATGAGCATGAATGAGGGTTGCGTTTGCATTGCCCGATGCGTCTGGTCGAACATCTCGTGTTCAATCTGAGAGCATGGTATAAAGCAGATGTATTTAAAGCATACTATTCCTTTATAGTATATAGGAAAAAGCGGGGAACATACGGACAGATGTCAGAACTCGCCCTTCTTCGCCTTCTGCTGCGCCCTTTTCATTCTCGCCTTTGCGTCGAATCCCGTTGCCTTTTCAACGAAAACGTTCAGTTTGCGCTTGGTGTCCAGTATCTGTGCGTCATCCTTCGGGACGCCTGATTCCGTGGCAACGTAAAGCAGTGAATTGCTGATCTGCTTAACCTCTATCTTTGAAAGGACGCCGTACGACGATATCAGTTTGTCACCGTCCTTGGTGCAGTTGCCGAACACCTCCTTCATCATCTTCTCCAGCAGATCGCCTTCAATGTTCTTGCCCCAGCCCTTCTTGATGTCGTATTCCACCATCGTTGCTCACTTTCCTATCGCCAGATCGTTGTCCGTTACGCGTAAGATATCGGAGGCCGTTCCGAGAATGATCTCCGATGCCATTACATTGATCCACGTGTCACGGCAGTCACACGCATTGACGTCAAGGTCTTTTATGTTTTGGGAGAAAGAGAACCTTTCCACCGCTTTGAGCGCTTCCGCGTCGCATACGCCGCAGTTATGAACGCCTCTCTGCGTACCTCCGCCGGAGGGCGATGACATAAGTCTTGCGTTAACGCTGCCGGCGCATTTCTTTAACGAATCGATGAGCGACCATATCCAGGGCGGACGGTAGTCGCCCTTCTTCCACATCCTTTCCGTTAACGTATATCTCTGCACGTTGACGGGATTCACAGATATCTCATCGGAGAACTCGTCCGCGAATTTTACTGACGAGACGACGTCATCAATTGCGTCCTTCTCGCTTAAGTAAAGGGGTTTGAGAAGAAGATACGTGCGCACCATTAGCCCTGCCTTTTTTATCATTGACCCTGCTCTTTTGCTGTCCTCGGGTGTGAACCCCTTTTTGATGCTTGTTTCGAGTACGTCAGGATCGGAACTTTCAAGGCCCAGCGCGATCGTCACGTTCTTCGGAATTGTTCTCAGAACGTCCTCGGTGACGAACTCGGGCCTGCTTTCAAAAAGTATTCTCCCCGCGTTCCCGAATTTTCTGAAGATAGCGTCACGCACATCCGGCGGAACTTCGTTATCGTCGAGGAAGCTTCCGGACGTGTATATCTTTACGAACGGTTCGTTATCGTACCTCTGCATCGCCTGTTCTGTTTGTTTTAGCAGATCGTC
Source organism: Methanomassiliicoccaceae archaeon (assembly GCA_009776695.1). Classification (GTDB taxonomy): domain Archaea; phylum Thermoplasmatota; class Thermoplasmata; order Methanomassiliicoccales; family Methanomethylophilaceae; genus Methanomicula. Next base: position 6,615 of record WRNI01000002.1, on the reverse strand, counting down.
CGATGTCACTCCGTTCATTGACGCGGAGGCGTAACCGCACATGGTGCATCCGCCTTTCTTAGACCAGGCGCACCCGTTCGTTCTCATTATGATTACCATGGCGTCAACTGTTTTACCGAACGATACGTCCTTTTCCTTCCATATCGCTTCAGGCTGTGACGCGCTCTTTTTTCTTTCCGACATATCACAACGGCGAATGCGTTGCGATTTAATATCTTTCCGCGCATTCTGCGCACGTATCGGTGAATGTGATCGCTGACGTTGGTGCGCATCATTATTTTTATTGCCCTTTCCTGCCGAAACACGGCATATGCGCGGTGTCCGCCGTTAACGTTACGGATATATGCTGGGAAAGATTATTATGTTCCCGTCCGATAGGTGCGCGTTAATGATGGCACGAAAGATCATTGTCATAGGCTCGGGGGCCGCGGGCATGACCGCGGCATCCGCCGCCAAGAGGACCGATCCCGAAGCGAATATTATCGTATTCACGGAGGATGAGCACATCGCATATTCGCCGTGCATGATCCCGTGGGTCCTTGAGGGCAGAACGGGATGGAAGGACATCGTGATGCATGATGTTCAGTTCTATTCCAGGGAAAGAGATATCGATGTCCGCACGCTTACGAAAGTCACGAACGTTGACGGCAATGCGAGAACGGTCACCGCCGGCGGCGAGACGTACGGATACGATTCGCTTGTCGTCGCGACGGGCGGCACGGTGTTCAGGCCGCCGATCAACGGCATCGATCTGAAGAATGTGTTCATCGTCCGCACCATAAACGACGGCAAAAGGATAAGCGAGGCGATGGCGACGTCAAAAAAGGTCATCGTCGCCGGCGCCGGTGTCATCGGCCTGGAGATGGCGCTGTCCATAAAGAACAGCGGCAAGGACGTCACCGTCGTTGAAATGCTCGACCAGATAGTTCCGAGGATCGCGGACAAAGACATTGCCGACCATGTTCAGAGACACATCGAATCCATGGGCGTCAGGTTCGCGCTGAGCTCGCCGATAAGGTCCATAGACGGCGACGGAAAGGTAAAAAGCGTCACCGCCGGCGATAAGAAGTATGAGTGCGACATGGTGATACTCGCCACGGGCGTCCGCGCGAATCTTGAAATTCCGAAGATGCTCGGCCTTGATATAGGTCAATTAGGCGGCGTCGCCGTATCGAGGACGATGAGACCATACATCAACGGTAAAGAAGTGAACGACATATTCCTCGCCGGCGATGTCGTTCAGTGCGAATCGGCGATCGCGCCCGGGCCGACGATGAGCCAATTGGGCTCGACGGCGGTGAAACAAGGAATGGCGGCCGGTAAGAACGCGGCAGGCGGCAATTCGGAATCGGGAGCGGTCGCAAGCCCGTGGGTGAGCGTCATCGGCGACATACACATCGCTGGCACCGGTCTTTCCGAAAATCTCGCGTCATGGTACGGCATTAAAGTAACGTCGGGAAAGGCGACCGGATACACGAGAGCGAGATATTACCCGGGGAACAAGGAAATGATAGTCAAGGTTCTCGCCGACGCGGAGACGCACGTGATGATCGGCGCCCAGCTGATCGCCGGCGAGGACGCAACGGGAAGGATAGACTGGCTCACCGGCGCCGTTATAAACAAAACTAAAGCGGAAGATTTTCTCGCGAACTCGGAGAACGCCTACTGCCCGCCTACATCGATGGTAAGGGATGTTGTCATCTCCGCCGTCGACGATCTCTGCAACAACCTGAAAGGGTGATCAAATTAAGTATGAGGATTATAAACAGATATATTCGTCCCTGAACATCCCGAAGGACATCGAAAGGATGGAAAAGAAGGGATACGACAGTGAGCTTCTTATCACAATATTCACTCAGAGGACGACACGCGAAGTGAAGAAGAGATTTTACGTTGTGAAGCAGAACAGCGGCCGGATGCTGAGGGAATGGAAACAAGGCCACACGTTGCTTGAGATCTCAAACAAATGGAGGTTCCCGCCGATACTGACGGCGATGTTCATCTTCCTGGAGGACGGCGCATCGAGAAAGGAATTCTGGGAATACATAAACGAACCCGATATCGCCCGGAACAAAGATCTCAGGAACGAGATAATGGAGATACGCAACGCCGACCTCGTTTATTCGCCGGAGGCGAACGAAAGACAGAGACAGCGGGGGATATGGGGTGAATCGTTACTGCACGAATGGCTTGACGGTCAGGGAATAACATACAGGACGGAGCCGGATCTCCGCGGTGTTTATGAAAAGACACCGGACGCGTTGCTCGACACGCCGATGACGTACAACGGCAAGAAGATATATTGGGTGGAGAGCAAAGCATCATTCGGCGACAACACCGAGTTCCGCATGAACTCCAAGAAGCAGCTTATACCGTACACAAAGATATTCGGGCCCGGCGTCGTCGTATACTGGCTGGGATGCCTTGACGATCTCGAGGAGCCCGAGGGCGTTTATGTTGACGACATATCGATAATGCAGAAACGGCTCGGGGAATTCAGAGAATGACCGATGCCGGCGGTCCCGATACGGAAATACAGCACGAAAAGAACAGGTGACAAGTGGTAGCGAGGGGTCGATTTGAACGACCGGTCTCCGGGTTATGAGCCCGACGGGATATCCTGGCTACCCCACCTCGCTGTGGTTGCCCTCTAAACCTATGACCTATTTATAGTTTGCATACTTGTTCCGGCGCTCGGAATGCGCATGCGTGATAAGGTGCCAGCAACGTTAAAATAAACTTTTCAGGTACATTATGTCCTCAAGCTTTCCCTTCACTGTGAACTTTCTCGTGAGGTATCCTTTCATCGGTCTCAGCGTACCGTCTATCAGCTGCTGAAGGACCTCCGGCGTCGATGCGAAGTATATGTCGGCGGTGTCCGTCATCCCTTCGCGGTAATCATATATCTGAGCATCGTCCAGCCTCATCGAATAGCATTCGGTCCCGAGGTCGATGTTCATCGTCTTTACGACGCCGTCAAGCTTTCCGCGAAGTTTCTCATCGTTCTCAACTTTTTTATGGAATTTGTCGATCATTCCCTGAATAGCGCCGTACATCGTCATTTTTTCACCAGTCCGTGATCTTCCTGTTCATGGAGACGGTCATCATCCTTCTGACCGTTTCCCATGAGCGCCGGGTGTGCGGTGGCGCATTCCCGTTCTCCTTTATCCATTTAGCGATGAACTCTGTCGTTACCGGATCGCTCGGATAACCGCTCCCTATGTCGGTACCGAGCTCTTTCGCTATTTCCGCGATGTAACGGTCCCTTGTTACTTTTGCGATTATGGACGCCGCGGACACCACAGGGTACGTATCGTCAGCTTTGTGCTTCGCAACAACCCGGACACTGCCGAGCTTCAATGATAACGATGAAGAGAATGATGATTCGTTCACATCCGGGCAGTCTGCGTAGACCGTCGACACTTTCATTCCCGCGACGGAGTCGGCGAACATTTGCAGTTCGATATCATTCAGCGAACTGTTCTTTCGCCTGAGATCGATCTCCTCAGCGTGTATCACGATGATCCTGTGGTCCGCGGCGTCCGTTATCTCGGCGAACATTGCTTCGCGTGTCTGCGGGGAAAGCTTCTTCGAATCTTTTACGCCTATTTTTTTCAGCTGTTCATCGTCCTCAACAAAAACGGACGCAACGACCATCGGGCCCATCACCGGCCCCCGGCCCGCCTCATCGATACCGCAGAACATCACTCACGGACTATCCTCTGCCTGTTTATAATCTTTAAGAATCGGAAAGATCCCCGGGATACTGACCGCCGGATGAAAGTTATGATGCCGCGTACATCTCATCCGTCAGGAGAACGCAGTGAGACCGCGTGTTGTTCGTCAGAAATCATAAAAGATAAAGGTGCGGGGAGGGCGTTCCCCGCTTGACGTTCTTTTTTGTTTACGGTGTCGGCGCCCGCATTCACTCCTTTACCGTGATGTTCACCCTCGTCCTGTCCTTCTCCGCTTTTACTCTGAGCGGCAGACCGTCCTGTGCGGCCGTACCGTCAATTGATACGGCCGACGATGAATACCCGACCGCGTCCAGTATGACGACCACGGATCCTACTGTCACAGGAATGGAGTAATCGCCGTCCCTGTCCGTCGTCACCGTCCTTCTGACGCTGTCATCGGACATGTAAACTATACTGACACCTTCCGCGCCCTTGCCGTTATGCGTTACTTTACCGAATATCTCCTCGTCGTCGTCATCCAGGAATATCAGCAGGAACAGCAGGCCGAGCGCCGCCAGCACCGCCCACGGCCAAGGTGCCGGCGGTGCGGGCGGCGGAAGGAGCTTCGCTGTTACCGTGAGGTCCTCGGTTATCGATTTCGTGAATATGCCTACCGACCTTACCTCATGACCGGGCGGACCGTACGTCCATTCGACTTCGTCCACAGGACCGGATGTCGTCCATATGTCTATGGACGATCCGTACGGGACCTTGTCCGGAATTTCGTACATGCCTGACGCGTCGACAGTGAATGTTCCCGTTGTGCCTCCCGTTATCGTATATTCGAATTCCGATCCCTCGTCCGCTATCACGGTAACGGTATACTCCGAGACCGTTGCGGTCGCCGTAAGCTCAATAGTATCGCTCATCATCACGGACGTTGACTTATTGATATCTTCGCCAATGCCGGTCGTCGTTATCTCGACCCACTTCTCCCATACGTATCCCGATGAGACGGCGGCGTCTATGTTCACAACGGAACCGTCGATATATATTCCGCCGCCGGTGACCGATGATATTCCGGTCCCTGCGTTCAGCGTTAATGTGAAATAATCGATCGTCACGTTGTCCGGTGCTCCCGATATCGTTACCGTCCTGCCGGTATCGTCACCGTTCACGTATATCGCGTACGTCCCGTCAATGACGTCCGAATCGTAGGAACCGTCGGCGTTGTCGGTAAGATCGGCCATCTTGACCGCCCCGACATATAATTCGACGGTCTGACCGTCCCACGCGACCGCGTCAAGCGTCAGATACACCGTCAGCGTATACACCGGGACCGCCGCCGTCGCCGTAAGCTCGATAGTATCGTTCACCGTCACGGACGTTGACTTGTTGGTGTCTTCGCCGATGCCGGTCGTCGTTATCTCGACCCACTTCTCCCATATGTATCCCGCTGAAACGACAGCGTCTATGCTTACCACCGAACCGCTGAGATATATGCCGTCACCGGTGACCGATGATATTCCGGTGCTCGTGTTCAGCGTCAGCGTGAAATAATCCAGTGTCACGCTGTCCGGTGCCCCGAATATCGTTATTGTTTCGCCGGTATCGGTGCCGTTCACGTATATCGCGTACGTTCCGTCAATGACCTCCGCGGAGTATGAGCCTGCAGAGTCAATAAGATCGGCGACCTTGATCGCCCCGCTGTACAGTTCGACGGTCTGACCGTCCCACGCGCTGCCGTCCAATGTTAAATTGACGGTCGCCTCCCATACCGCGGTCCATTTCGCGGTGAGCGTCATGTCACCGCTTACTGTGTCCGTACCGAAGTCCCATTTTACCGCGCCTTCGTACCACCCGTCGATGATGTATCCCGCTTTGGTGTATCCGGTCGGCTCCGTGAGATGCCCTCCGGCGGCCGCCAGTTCTGTCCACGGCATATCCGTAACGTTATCAGGGTCGAAGGTAACCGTATACAGCGTCACGCCCATTTTCACGGGCAGCGCCCCGTCGGTGCCGCCGTGACCGCTGTAACCGGTCAGCGACTTCACTGAACTGATCACGGCGCTCTCATCCGCATCATCGTGCACGACCGGTTCCGGACCGGTCGCCGTCTCCGCGTATACGTTGTAATCCTTTGCCGCCGAAGAGCCCGGAGGTATCTGGAACGCGAATGCGCGGTAATTTGCAGGCAGGGTCAGCGCTGCCAGCAGAACATCCGTGTCCCCTTCCTCGAAGACGTTCAGCGTCATCGGAGAGAGGAACGGTGTCGTGAAGAATGCGTTCACATACCATCCGTCGCCGAGCGTCGGCGAATTACTGGCGTGTATGGCCGGCCTGCTTCCCGCTCCCTGATAATATGAGTATGCTTCGATGTATGCGGCGCTGTATGTGGTGAATGCGGCACCGTTGCCTCCGCTGCCGCCGCCTATGCCCGCACCCCCGCCGGAACCGCCTGTTGCGATCACGGTGCCGCTGTTTATTATGATCGTTCCGCCGTTGCCGCCCGGACCGCTTATTCTCGCGCCTCCGCCTATGCCCGCGCCGCCTCCGCTGCCGGTCGCGGTCACCCGTGCATCACTGCCTACCGTGATGTTGCCGCCGGAACCGTTATCGGCACCGCTGCTGCCGGAGTTTGTGCCTCCGCCTATCCCTGCGCCTCCATCGCCGCCGATCGCTGTGACGACTGCGTCATCACCTATTTTGATGACCCCTCCGTCGCTCTCTATGGAGGAACCTATACTCGCGCCGCCGCCTATCCCTGCAGCGCCCCATCCGCCCGTCGCGGTCACCTGCGCGTTACCGCCTATCGTGATGTTGCCGCCGGTGCCGTACATACCGTAACTGCCGTCGCCGCCTCCGATACCGGCACCGCCTCCGGCGGTCGAGCCGCCGATCGGATCGCCACCTGTCGCAACGATGCTGCCTCCTGTTA
>WRNI01000001.1 GCA_009776695.1 Methanomassiliicoccaceae archaeon | reverse complement strand
AAAACTGGCGATGATAACCGTGACCGTTGTGTATGTTATTGCGCTGGCGGTCACGCCGATAATGACAAAAGTTCTGATCGGCGAGGCCGTGAGCCCGTGGGAGGTGCTGAAGTATGTGGCATTGTTCATCGCGATACCGTTCGCCGTTTCAATACCTCTGAGGAATTTCGTGATAAATGCGAACGTGAAAACGGTGGCGATAAACATATTGTTCTTTGTTCTTGTCTTTATCACGTTCGGCGCGAACAGGGAGTTCATACTGAACGAGCCGGTGACCGTCCTGTGGGTGGCCGCCGGCTGTCTTGTCAGGATAATCGCTGTCGCGCTGACGATGGAGATCGTTCTTAAATGGATCGGGATGAGGCGTGACGGCCGGATACCGATGGTCCTGCTGTCGATATGGAAGAACAGCGCGCTCGCGATGTCAATGACCATGATACTCATAGAGACGAAGCATTCGGTGCTCCCGTCAGCGTTATCGTTACCGCTGGAGATGATATGGTTCATGGTGATGATATCATATTACTCGAAGAGATGTCCGCCGGAGAGCGGCGCGGCAACGTCATAGAATGTTTGATACGATCACTGAGATCTCATGCGCCTCAAGCCATCCCACTGACCCGGAAAGAATATACTCGACGGCCATCGCCGCTATCAGAAGGCCCACGATCTTTGACATTATGTTTATGAACTGATCACCGGCAATTCTCATCACGGCGGACGAGTTCCTTAATATCAGCCATGTGACCGCAAGCGATATCACGCCCGCGAGAAGCACCGGCAGCATCCCGTACTGATCGGAAAATAAAACTGCCGTTGTTATCACGCCGGGTCCCGTTAAGATAGGCGTGGCGACTATCACCCACGCCGCGTCGCTCTCGCCGCCCTTCCACAGTTTCATTCCGAACACCGTCTCAACGGACATCAGCAGAAGTATCAGACCGCCGGCCACCCTGAACCCGTTCATCGTCACTCCGAAAAGGTCCATTAAGAAAGGACCGACGACAACGAACACAGCCAGAAGGACACCTGCAACGATTATGGCCTTGTTGGCATAGCTTTTGATGACGTTCGGCTCTCTTCCCTTCGAAACTGAAATGAATATCGGAAGGCTCGCGAACGGATTGTAAATGAGGAACAAAGAAAGCGTCAGTATCGCAACGGTCTCAAGTTCCATGCACGCTCATGCGTTTCAGCAGATAAATATTATCATCGCCCGTACCGCATCAAAAGGAAAAGGGCACGGATGACGTAACGGTTGGGATTAAATATTGAGACCTGTTCCCGAAGCCTAGGCGGAGATAGCTAAGCCTGGACCACGGCGCCGGTCTTGAAAACCGGTGGTGTCTCACCCCGGGAGTTCGAATCTCCCTCTCCGCGCTGACTTTCAATCCGGTATAGGATCTTAATTTAAATTTGGGCGGTCTTGTCCGGCGAAGAAATTACATCTCCGGCGAGGGCGTCAGCCTCTCCTTCGAAGAGGCTAATTTATAATGGACGCCGTTCCTTCATAAACGGTCAGGGTCAAAGATTTTTATGACCATGCCGGTCTGTAAAACAAATATGCAGAAAGTGCAATCCTGGTGGAGGGCCGCCTGCATCCTCCTCAGGGCGAATAACTTACCGGGAATGCAATAATGCAATATGCGGAGATGTTTATAAACATTACTTATCGCCGTTCTCATGAAGATAACTTTTCGATGTCATGACCTTGGCTTTTATACCTTTGACATCCCCTCTGAAATCATCGTCCTTTGTGACAAGGATCACAGAATTTGTTATATCCGCAGAGTAGAGTATCTTGAGATCGTCATCATCGCGTATGCTGTATCCCATCGCCTTCAGTTCATTATCGGTTGGAATTGGCCTTATATGAACAACATCGACACTGAGTTCACGCAGTTTTGCGTCTATGTCCTCCCTCGTGATATTTGCTTTCCTGCCGCGCTTCTTATCGGCAAAATCAAGACATTCATCCCATATTATGTCTGTCAGCATCAATATGTCCTCAGTGACGGCCTTTCTGACCACAACTCTGTACAGTGATCTCTCTTTCTTCGACAGCACCCATGCGATCAGAACGCTTGTGTCCAGGGTGACCTTTCTGTTTCTGAGGTTCGTCATCGGGCATCGCCCTCTTTTTGGAACCTGAACATATGGCAGCATGGCTCTTTATTCATTTTGCCGATCCGATCGGCTATGATTTTTCGCAGATATGTTCCATTCTTATTTTGCATTATACATTGTATACCTGATAAGTATATATATAATTTCACTATAATGAATTATATCACAATAAAGAGTTATATGTATCGTTGTCTATCATGTATCGAGAGAGGCGGGGACGGCAATGAGAAGAAGCCCGGAAGATATAGTCTATGCGCTTTCACATGCGTTGAAAGAAGGCAGGAAAGGAGACGAATATTCGATCGCAGAACTTGCAAAACATACCGGTATGCATTATGTGACGGTCAACAACTATCTTACGATGATAGAATATGTGCAGCGCAACATTCCGAAATTTTCTAAAATAGATCGGAGGGGCGATGCGAAAATAATCGTATCTCAGGAATTGGAGATGGATATTTCTGATACCGAAAGACTTCTTCTGAAAATGTTTGACAGGGGGGCGTTCAGAAAGGGCACAGCCATCGCATCCGGATCATTTGATGCCGAGCTTATTGAATCATCTGTCAGAAAAGGAGACATTATCAGGACGGACTCACAGATATATCTGTCCAGGTCCGGAATGATGAAAGGGGCGGATCTCGCTGACAAAAGGGAGGAGAGGGTCATGCGCTCTCCCGTCAGGGCACAATCGGAACTGCGTCTCGGTTAATTCCGCAAAAGATGTAACGGAAACATCACAATGCACCCGCTCTTACATACCGTTCCGTAAAACGTTATACGCGCGGCAACCGATACCGTTCACCGGAAGAACGGAGATACGTATGGCAAAGGAACTGAGCACGGGTGACAAGGCACCGGACTTCACGGCACCTTGTGTAAGGTGCGGGGAATTCGTTCTATCGTCTGAATTGAAAAATAATAATGTTCTTTTGTACTTTTACCCAACGAACTATGGCCTTATGTGCACATATTACAGCGAGCGCATGAATGAATTTTACGACGACTTTGAAAAGATGGGTGTGAAAGTATTCCACGTCAATCCCGAATCGGTCGAGAACCATGCGAAATACATGGAGCGCCTTAGCTCAAGGTACGATCACATGTCCGACGCGGAACAGAAGATAAGCAGGATGTTCGGGATGATCGTCGGATCATGGGATGGCCCTGATGCTCTGACGAACAGAGGCTTTGTGCTCATTGATAAAAACATGGTGATACGGTACATATGGAGAGCCGAGATACCCGTGGATACGCGTGACCTCGGAACATTCATATCGCTGATCGGCGATATACTGAGGGACCGCCGAAAATGATGATATATGCGTACAACAATGCATCTTGGCCATGTTCTATGAGATATGCATCTACGAATCGAAAGTTGACAAACAGGATGAGATCGAAGAGCTGATGAAAGAGGTTGCCGAATTCTATCTTCAGCAGGACGGTGTCTATGATGTGCGCTATTTCAAACGGACGCACAGGCAGAAGGATTTCAATTCCGTGAAGGAGGGCGTCCCTCCCGTGGAACTGACACGATATGTTGAAAAAGTTACGTACGTCCTTTTCATGGAACTGGAGGATGAGAATGTTCACGCAAACCTGTCAAAACCCGGTCTGGAGAAATTCTACAAGAGATGGACACGGTGCCTCACGACAATGCCGAAGATAATATTGGGAAGGAACATCAACGATCTCTGATGCCGATCTGCGGCAACATCTTGCGTCAGCGTGTCTGGCGGTCATCGTCCGATGGCCGACAGATCGTCCTTCTCATATCTGTTGCTTCCCGGCAAGCTTTTCTTGTGCTTCCAGCATCTGATCGCGTCATCCAGCGTCATTCCGGGATTTTCATCGAAAAACTCTCTTATGTATGTGTTGTATTCGAACTGCCTGCCTATGATACTTCTCTTTCCTTTCCGCTCTTCGAGTATCTCTCCGTAAGCAGTTACGGCATCGCTGTATGTGCTTTCGGGATTGGACCTCAGCCATTTCAGAAATTCAATATTGAATTTGAAAGATGATCCTATCTTATCAAGAAAGAAATCCCTGAGTCTCTGTGAGCACACAACGCCCGGTCCGATGACCGTGCCCTCGGTCACCGCACCGGTGTTGGATGCATTTCTCCCGGTGCGTTTAATGACGGTCCTTTCACCCGTTGACAGGAATGTGCGCACCCGTTCCGTCAGTTCCGCTTTACTCCCGGTCGTCTGCAGACCGTTCGATCTGCAGAATGCGGTAAGTTCCTCTTTCAGATAATAATACTCGCCGAATATCTTCGGATCTGTGTTATTGCTGAGTACCGGCCGTTCCGTCATGACATGACGGAACAATGCGTTCCGCGTATCTATTGATTATGCTGGCGATATTATTAATCAATGAACAGTTTTTTTCTTTCATCGAGCATATCGGAAATGAATTTTTCCGCTTCCGGCGGAGTTACCGAATGTTTTCTTCCGTCCTCTTCTTCGATGACCACTCCGCCGTTCCTCAGCAGTTCGTATCTTTTCTTCCTTACATCGATATCGGGATGGCAGACGAACTGACAATTCGAGCAGGTGTACTGCATCTCGAACGGATAAGCAAGCAAAGGATTGTAGCATATTGCGCCTTCCCTTTTCCTTTGCAGGTACCGGTGAACATATTTTTTCGATATCGTTCGGTATTCGTTATCATCATCCGGCAATGGGAACCGTCCGGGAGACCATGTTGACCATTCTCCGCTTCTGTGCAATCCGGTTATACCTCCGCAAGGATATGCGCACCGCGCCGCAAGTTTGCAATTGCCCGCCCTCACCGTTTCGTTTCCCAATGTTATCGTAACGGCGCCGTTATTGATATGGTCGGATATGCACGACTGCTTGCATATCCCGCAACGGTCGCAGTAGTTGTCCTTTTCAGGCAGCGGATCTGTAGGTTCAAGCTCCGCGTCCGTGACAACGGCGCCCAATGAGAACGCCGCTCCGTGCTCCTTCGTTATTAAAAGACCGGACTGACCTATGTGGCCTATGCCGCACGCTCTTGCCATAAGCTTCAGCGATATGGGCGGAACGCGGTCGAATATGCCGTTCTCTGTGTCCGTTCTGAAAGCGAAGTTCGGAGCGACGGGGTACGTTCTGTATCCCAGTGATGTCAGAACGGTCGCGATCTCAAAGGCTATGCCTCCCGCGAACGTGGTCGTTCTCATCTTGTTCGCGTTCAGCGAGAAGTCCTTCTTTCCCAGGTACGGCTCAATAAGTTCCTGATCAAAAGGAACACAGAATATTATCGCCGATCTTGCGCCGGGCAGCACATATCCCATATCCGCTGTGCACGGACCTTTTAATGTTTCCTTGGTCGCTATCCCGGACTTTGATGCGCCGAGGTTCAGAGGCATGCTCAGCGCGAGCTCTTTCGTCAGATGCGTCATAATGTAAGAGAAAAGAACGTGACTAATAAGCGTTGCCGACGTTCCGATAATATGGTCAAAGCCAAGCTTTATTGTATCAGGTCAGCGAAGGCATATCCGGCAATTCATTCGCCGGTCGGTGTCCGCTCTTTCGGAAAGATCGCTGAAACATCAAAGTAACACATTCGTGCTATCTTAGTAACACTAATTTCAAAAACGTAATACTATAAATATCATTAATATATTCAGACCTGTGAGAGGTCACTGAATGGCATTCCATAAAGTTACGCACAACGCCAAACATAATTTTGCGACCGTCCACAACTACGGATGCACGTTCAGATGTCCCATATGTTCATATAAATTGGTAAGTGGCGCTGACGGGACGCCCGGTCTCAGTTATCCGAGGCCGGAACGTTTTCTGACGAACGACGAGATAAAAGATGCTTTGCGCTCGGTATCCCCGGCAAAGGTGTATTTCATGGGCGGTGAGCCGACCGTCTCAAAGGAATTGCCCGAGATCCTGGACTTTGTGAAAAATGAACTGCATGCGAAGACGATGCTCGGCCATACGAACGGCAGTAACCTCGATATTCCTTATCTTGATGCGGCCAACATAGGCATAAAGGCATGGGATGAGGATGTCCATAAATTCATAACGGGCGTTGAAAAGAATGTGATATACAAAAATCTTGAGAGGGCGTTCGGTAACGGCATGGAACTTTCTGTGAACATTATCTACATACCCGGGCTCGTTGACATCGATCAGGTGGAGGCATTAGCGGAATATCTCTCATCTTTCAATAAAATACCGCTGCACATCATGGGCTACATACCCGTTCCGGGACAGCCGTACCGCAGACCGACAATCGATGAGATGGAAGAGGCGCAGAGAATTGCGCAGAAGTATGTTAATGAAGTGAGATATTCCCATTTATCGCCGGAACAGGTCCTGTCGCTTGAACGAAAAGATGACAGGTTCAACGTGAAAGTTATCGCCGGCAGCGGATCGCCGAGAACGCTCACGGCGGACCGCAGAGCGGTCGGCGCCGGCTTCTGACTGAAAGATTTATTAATCGTTGCCGCTGATGCTCGCGCATGGCCGTGCCTGACCAGAAGGATGCGTGGAACAAGCTTTACCGTTCACAGACCCGTCAATGGAAAGGCGCCGTTAAGACAAAGATACCGTTACCGTTCAAAAAAGGCGACAGGGTCATCGATATCGGATGCGGCAACGGAAAGACGTCGGCGGCGCTTATCGAAGAAGGATGCGATGTCATCGGCATAGACATATCGGAAGAGGCGGCGGAAGCATGCCGGACAATCTTCGGCAGCAAAATGAGAATTGAATGCGCATCGGCCGTCTCCCTTCCGTTCGATGACGGTTATGCGGACGGCGTTGTGATGGTGCATGTGCTCGAGCACCTTACCGCAGACGAGATGGAAGCGGCGGTGAAAGAGGTGAGACGCGTCCTGAGACTGAACGGCAAACTGTTCGTACGCGTCTTTCACACTGATGATATGCGCTCCGATAAGGGAGAAAGAACAGATGACCGCACGGTCATCAGAGGGAACGGCATAAGATATCATTATTTTGACGAGACTGAATTAAATGACCTCTTCGGGGGGTTCCGCCGGATATCAACGGAACGCATAGACGAAGCTACAAAATTCAGAGAGAGGCGGTCGCGGATAGAGGCGGTATACGAAAAGATGGGGTAATATTTTATCCCATGAGCGCGGTCGCGTACCTATGAGAATTGCACAGGTCACGGGATTCCTGGGCTCCGGAAAGACGTCGTTCCTGACGAAGCTTGCCGATGAGCTTATTGAACGGGGATACAAGGTAGCGGTGATAGTTAACGACGTGGGTCACATCAACGTCGATCAGAAAGTTATGAGCTCGCACGGTCTCGACGTGAAGGAAGTTTCGGGAGGATGCATATGCTGCGAAGTTCAGGGTACATTCACAACGACGATAATGAACATCCATCTGAGCTACAAGCCTGATATCGTCCTTGTGGAGCCGTCAGGCGTCGCGATACCGTGGGGACTTAAGCAGGCTGTCGCCGAGGCATCAAAGAACAGCGGCCTTGACATAGCGCATTCGCCGATAGTCACGTTCGTTGACTGCGCAACAATAGAGGAACAGATGGCGATCGTCGGCAGGCTCATCGCAACGCAGATACGCGAAGCGGACGCGGTGATGATAAACAAGACCGATATATGTATGGACGAAGAGATAGACAACTGCCTCAGTATCGTCAAAAAAATAGATGCGAATGCGAATATAATGCTGGGCTCCGCAATGACCGGCAAAGGCGTAAAGGAAATGGCCGACCTGATGGTCAATCAGACGTCAAAGAAGTACGACGAGGCGATGGAAGAGGGACGGTTCAAAGAACAGTACGGGGGGCGGCCCAATGAATGATGTTGAGCTTGATATGCACCGTTCGATAGACGAACTCGGAAAATTCTCGGTGACGCTGAAAATAGATACTGAACGCGACATGGCGCCGGACGCTGTCTGCGGCCTTCTGAAAAGGATGATGACGGACGTCACAAAAGCATGCTTTGACAAAGGTGCTGATATGATCGGTCACATAAAAGCGTGCGCGCACAACGGGGATGATGAAAAAAATATATGCACCGCCAACCTGACATCATTCAAGCGTGGCGTAATGACGAACGATATGATGTCGGGAACGCTGTTCAATTCCGGTTATATAATGCTTCATGTGATCGTCCATGGTCTTTGGGATCCGCAGGTCAGGGAGATATCGCTTGCCGCCATAGACGTACTTATGAAGAACGACGGTCTTGAGTACCGTGTCATGAGGGACTTCTTCGAATCCGAGAAACGTGTAAAGGACTGAGCCTCGCCGAAGGATTGAGTTTTTATCTGAGCGCGGTGATGGGGATGCATGAAATGCCCGAAATGTCATCATGACAATCCTGACGATACGATATTCTGCGAAGAATGCGACCACAGGATGGACCAGCCGGTGAGAAGAGAAACCGCGACCATTCCTCCGCTGTATGCGGTGATCATTGCGCTCGTTCTCGGCGTCGTATCGGTAATATGTTATTTCCTTACAGAGGAGATGTGGTACGTCCCCGTATGCGTGGGAGCGATAGGTCTGGTGCTCGGTAGCTATTCGATGACTGTGACCAGAAATACACCTAACATCGATAACAAAAAAGAGCTCATGATCCTTGCCGGCGCCGCCATGGGTGTGTCCGTGATAGGTTTCATGCTGGGCATCACGCTCATTTAATGTTACATCCGGTGAGCGATCATGGCAAAATATCGTGACAAATACATCCTCGAAGGACTCGACGAGATACCTCCGCAGATGCTCAGGGACCTTGATCTTGCGTACGACGTGTGCAAATATCTTCATGACATCTCTCCGTGCGAGATGTGCGGGAAATGCTGCCATCAGCCTAACATAACGGTAAGGGACGGCGAAGTTGAAAGGATAGCTTCGCATCTGGGCATGAGCAGGGACGAATTCATTGACGAGTACCTTTACCGCGTGGATGATCGATGGTTGTTCAGGAAGGACGGAAAATGCAGATTCCTTGGTTACGACGGCAGATGCAGGATATGGACGGGAAGGCCGGAGATATGCCGCGATTTTCCGTACCTTGTGGCGAAGTTCATGAGCCGCGTATATCTTTCAATAGTGAACGGTACCGATATCGATCTGTCGTACATGGAGGATGACTGGCCGTGCACCCCGAAGATCAAGAATTTCGTGGAAGAGCTGATCGCAGAGGCACGTAAAAAGAGAGAGAAGCTCATTCGTTCTCTTTAAAGTGGTCCGTCATTGCTTTATGGTATGCGGCAGGGTTTATTATGTGCCCTGCGCCCGGTACGCGATATGGTCTGCATCCTTTGATAAGAGACGTTATCTCCTCGCCGATCTCCGGCGGGCACATGATGTCGCTCAGCCCGAATATGCAAAGTGTCGGAACGGAAATTCCGAATATGCGCTTTCTGCTGTCGTACGCGTCCACCGAGTCCATCTGATCACTTATACCGTCTATCGTCGCCGCGAACGGACGTTTGCTGACGGCAGCGCCCTTCTGCTCCCTTCTCAGGAATATCGGCTCGGAAAGGCACATGACCTGCAGGAGCATCGCGAACGTCTCCATGTCAGCGCCTTCGTTCACCGCTTTTATTGCGGCCCGCATTGCAAAGCTCGAACGTGCCGGTCGTCTCATGTACGCGGAAATTAACGTTAACGAGATCACACGCTCAGGATGCCTTAACGAAAGCTCCTGGGCCATGCAGCCGCCCATTGACCATCCGACTATGTGCGCCCTGAAAACCGATAAATGGTCCATCAGAGCGAGAACATCATCGGTAAGGTCGAAGGCGGTGAACTTTCCGTTATATTTCGTTTTCCCTACGCCGCGATTGTCCAGCATTATGACCTTATAGTTATTGAGGTACGGAAGAAGCGCATCCCAAAATGGCATGTCACTTCCGAATCCGGTGATGAGCACCACCGGAATTCCTTCACCTTTCACCTCGTAATTGATCCTCTGTCCGTTTATGTCAGCTATTGGCATTCAGCGGACTGATAATACAACATATAGAAAAAGTTAATGCAAAAAAACCGGAGCGCGGACTTCCGTCGCGGCAGCGCGTTTCACATCCGCACACATCTTATCGCTGTTCATATCCGTTCGGCAGCAAGAATCATCTATATACCTTGGCTCATATCCGCATATGAGGATATCATTATGTCCGCAACAGATAAGCTGGGTAAAAGAGTTCGTATGTACAGAGAGAAATTAGGCCTGACAGCGGAGGAGCTGTCAACGAATTCCGGTCTCAGTTTGCGTCTTATCAATGATATCGAGGACGGTAAGACATATCCGCCGATCGGTTCCATCATAAAACTGTCAAGGGCGCTGGGCCAGCGGGTAGGAACATTCATGGACGACCAGTTCGAAAAGGACCCGCTGATAATAAGAACGGACGGAAGAGAAGAGGAAACGTCATCGCACAGGGGCGCCGACGGTCATTACCATTACTATCCGCTGGGAAAGGGAAAGACGGACAGGCACATGGAGCCGCTGTACATCAGGATCGAAGCGGATGAGAAGGAGGAACTGTCATCGCACGAAGGCGAGGAGTTCATACTGGTGATGTCGGGCGAGATAAAACTGATCTACGGCAAAGAGGTGCACATACTGAAAAAGGGGGACAGCGTCTATTACAATTCGCTGGTGCCGCATCACCTCGGTTCTTCGAAAGAGCACGCTGAGATATTAGCGGTGATATACGCGCCGGTGTGATCCAATGAAGCGAAAAGAGATCATGACCGATGAGACACTCGGTCAGCTTCTGGAGAAGCGCGCGGCCGAATATCCTGATGTTGACGCGGTCGTTTACGTTGACCGCGATTACAGGATGACCTGGAAAGAGTTCAATGAATCCGTTGACGTCATAGCGAAAGGACTTATGGCGTTGGGCGTCAAAAAGGGCGACAAACTTGCTATATGGGCGACGAACGTTCCTCACTGGGTGTCAGTGCAGTTCGCCACCGCAAAGATCGGTGCCATACTGCTGACAATAAACACAAATTACAGATCGTCCGAGATAGATTACATATTACGGCAGTCGGAGACCGAGCACCTGATGATGATAGACGGTTACCGCGATACCGATTACGTGGGAACGATATACGAGCTGATACCTGAACTGAAAGAACAACCGAGGGAGAAGTTCCATTCGGAAAAATATCCGCACCTGAGGAATGTGATATTCCTCGGTCCGGAGAAACACCGCGGAATGTACTCGATGACCGAGATAATGTCACTTTCCTGTCAGGTGTCCGATGAAGAGTTCGAAGAGAGAAAGAACAGTCTGAGCTGTCATGATGTTGTCAATATGCAATATACGTCGGGAACGACAGGCTTTCCGAAAGGAGTGATGTTAACGCACTCCAACATAGGGAACGACGGTTTCTGGATAGGCGAGAACATGAACTATTCAGAAAAGGATCGTATATGCCTTCCCGTTCCGCTGTTCCATTGTTTCGGATGCGTTCTCGGAGTGATGGCGTCGGTGAACCACGGGTCGACGATGGTGATACTTGAGCAGTATGATCCTGTGGTCGCAATGACGGCGATCGAACAGGAACGGTGCACCGCCGTCTACGGCGTCCCGACGATGTTCATCGGCATACTTGAGCACAAACTATTCAGCAAATTCGATTTCAGTACGCTGAGGACGGGAATAATGGCAGGCTCTCCGTGTCCGATAAAAACGATGAACGACGTCGTTGAGAAAATGAACGCGAAGGAGATGACAATAGTCTACGGCCTTACGGAATCGTCGCCGGGGATGACGCAGACGAGATACGACGAACCGAGCATCGAACGCAAGTGCTCGACGGTCGGTCCGGCGTTACAGGGTGTCGAGGTGGAGATAATCGATCCTGAGACGCATCAGATATGCCCGCCGGGCGTTCCCGGAGAATTCTGCTGCCGCGGATATATCGTCATGAAAGGGTATTACAACATGCCCGACGAGACGAAGAGGGCGATCGACAAGGACGGCTGGTTACATTCAGGCGATATCGGAATAAAGGACGAGAGCGGTTATTTCTCCGTGACAGGGAGAATAAAAGATATGATAATACGCGGAGGCGAGAATATCTACCCGAAGGAAGTGGAGGATTTCCTTTACAACATGCCGGGAATACGTGATGTGCAAGTCGTAGGCGTTCCCAGCAAAAAATACGGCGAACAGCCGGGGGCGTTCATCATCCTCAAAGAAGGGGTGTCAATGATGCCCACGGACGTGCAGAACTTCTGCAAGGGAAAGATAGCGTGGTATAAGACACCGAAATACGTCACATTCGTGAAAGATTTCCCGATGACCGCCAGCGGCAAGATAATGAAATTCAAACTGAGAGAGATGTCGGCCGAACTGTGGCCGGACGCGTAGGTGATAAAAATGAAAGTAGTGGCATTCAACGGAAGCCCGAGAACGGACGGGAACACGGCTCACATGCTGAGGCTCGTTCTCTCCGATCTGCGGAAGGACGGTTTTGAGACGGAATTCGTACAGGTAGGCGGCGAACTGATACACGGCTGCAAGGCATGCGGCGCGTGCAGGACGAACAAAGATATGAGGTGTGTCGTCACATCCGACAAAATGAACGAATGGACATCCAAGATGGCGGATGCCGACTGCATTCTGATAGGATCGCCGACATACATCGCCGGTCTTACGCCGGAAACGAAGGCGCTCATAGACAGGTGCGGTTACGTGAGCAGGTCGAACGGCAACTTCCTTAAGAGGAAGATAGGCGCGGCGGTCGTCGCCGCGAGACGCGCCGGGGCGGTGAGCGTATTCGATACAATAAATCATTTCTTTACGATATCCGAAATGATCGTTCCCGGTTCGTCGTACTGGAATCTGACGTTATCAATGAACCCGGGCGATTTTGAAAAGGATGCGGAAGCGAACGCGACGATGCATACGCTCGCCGAGAACATATCATGGCTGATGAAGAAACTGGGATGATCGTGTGACCGCGCAGAAGAAAAAGATATTGTTCGTGGTGATGGACGGCCTCGGCGACCGCGGGTGCAGAGAGCTTGACGGACTGACGCCGTTGCAGGCGACGCCGACGCCGAACCTCGACTGGTTCGTTGCCAACGGCATCTCCGGAATAATGGATGTCGTCGCTCCGGGCGTAGGGCCCGGGAGCGACACGGCGCATTTGTCATTGCTGGGCTATGATCCGTATGAGGTGTACACAGGCCGCGGGCCTTTCGAAGCGGCCGGCATCGGCCTCATCGGAAAGAAGGGCGATGTCGCGTTCAGATGCAACTTCTCCACAGTCAATGAAAAATATGAAATAACCGACAGGCGCGCCGGACGGATAAAGGCGCCGGAGACGACAGCGTTGGTAAAACAACTGAACGGCATCGTGATCGACGGTATCACGATATTAGTGAAAGAAGGAACGGAGCACAGGGCCGCGTTACTTCTCAGAGGATCAGGACTCGATCCGAATGTCACGGACGCCGATCCTCATGATGTCGGTCCCGTGGGCATATCAAAAGGAAGGACAAAGAAAGCGGAATTCACGGCATCCGTTGTCAACAAATTCGTAAGGATGTCGTACGAATTGATGAAAGAACATCCCGTTAACGTGAAACGGAGGGCCGAAGGCCTTCCGGAGGCTAATATACTATTACCGAGGGGCGCCGGTTCGTTCCCCGATATAATGAAATTCAGCGAGAAGAATAATATGACGGGGGCGTGCGTGGCGGGCGTCGGCATGATAAAAGGGATATGCGGGATATGCGGACTCGACGTGATCGACGTTCCGAAGGAATGCACGGGCGGTCTCGATACGGATATGATAAAAAAGGCCGATACCGCAATGAACGCACTGAAAAAGTATGATTTCGTGCTGATGAATGTCAAAGCTCCGGATGTATGCGGGCACGACAGCCGCGCGAAGGACAAATGCTCCGTCGTCGCGAGACTTGACGAGATGGCCGGCCACCTGAGGAAAAAGATTGACGATATTGTGATAGTATTCACCGCCGACCACTGCACCCCCGTTGAGACGGGCGACCATACGGGAGATCCCGTTCCCGTCGCTATATATTCGGCAACGGCCGCGAAGGACGAGAGAACAAAGTTCAGCGAGTCCGGGTGCGCCGGCGGCGCCGTCGGACGCATCCGCGGTAAGGACCTTCTGCCGATATGCATGAGCCTTGCCAACCGTTCTGAGAAGTTCGGCGCATGATCAGTATATTGATAACGTCGCTCTCATCGATTTGCCGCTGATTATCGTCATCTCCGACGAGTACCGGGAATCAAGCTTCCCGCCTTCCTTGCCTATTGTCATCACGCGGCCGTCATATTCGAACACGAACAGATAACAATACATAGGGGGTATCATCTTTTCCAATACGTTAGCGGCGTACGCCTTTACTGTGCCCTGATCGGACGCCATGTGCGCCGCGATGAGGTCGCACATCATTATGCATTGTGTATCGCTTCCTTCGAAGACATCGTTCGTCCTGAGCTCTATGGCAAAGAACGCATCGTAGTACGTTTTCGCTTTCGTTTCGCTCTCATGTGACGCGTTGAGATAAACGAACATACCTCCTGCCACGATACCGATCACCGTTATGAATATGAACGCGTCGATGACCGCGGCCATTGCCTTCCTGCTGCGTATCATGACCACACCGCCATCGCGTAGTTCACGGGTACCGAGCGGCCGTTGTCCGCTGCGATTATTATCGTGCCTGTCCTTGACCGTATCACGTCAGAATCCTGGTGGCCCGCGTTCAGCGTCACCGCGGAACATATCGTACCGTCGTCCGCCGTCAGCGTGACCCTCATCCCCGTGTACCCGTAACGCTCGATCGCCGTGTTCATCTTATCTTCGATGTCCGCCTCGATATCTCCGTTGGCAATTCGTACATCATCAAGAATGTAAAGCGGCAGCTCATTCTCTTTTTCTTCGGTATCGTGGGAGACGGAGAATGCAAGGAACGACAGGAAAGCTGTCAGCGATATCACGACGACCGCCACCGCGACCATCGATTCCATGAACCCGCCCTCTCCTTTGCTGTTGATCTTCATGATACTTTGACGCGGTCATTGTTCTTAAAGAAAGTCAGTACAGTTAGTCTAACTCTCATACTCCGCGAAGATAATGGCCTTTCGTGAAGCTTCCGCACATATCCTCGATCTCCTTCTTTTTTCCCGTGTCCCTTTCGGAAAATACCTTTGCCGCCTTTGACGCAAGGGCCGCCGGTCTTTTGCGGAGGTCGATACCAAAGGAATCGATGCCCATTGATGATATCTCATCCAGATGGTCCAGTAACAGAAGATCGGCCGAGTTGAGTATGTGCGAAAATCCTCTGTCATCCCTGTAAACGGGAAATTCGTAACCGCGCTCATCAGTGAGCACTGTGCTCATCATCTCCGGATCTCTTGTCACCATGAGCTCAATGCGGCCGAAGACCATCTGCTCAAGACGTCCGGAATAACGGTCGCAGATCATTTTTATCTCTTTTTTCGAGAGCTCGGCGGACAGCGTCACCTGATCGAGAACGTTCGGGAACATTGAGTTGAACATGTTCATATGATAGCTTCCGTAACGCGCGTGACCGTCCGCCGCCAGCGCCTGACCGGGATTGTGGACCATCACGGCGCCTTCGCGCATTTCGTCGGCGGGCGAGAATCTCGGCAATATTGTTACGAATTCAATATCATCGCACATATCCTTCGCTGCGTCCGTCTCCGCATTCATATCAAAATATACGCGGTCCGCGTACGGTATCACTTCTTTGAGCACTTTCAGTGACGACACGTAGAATGACAGTTCCGTTCTTCTTTTCCCGCGTATGGCGATCTTCGGCTCGAATACCGACGGCCTGATACTTTTCGTTCCCCTGAGCTCGGGAACGTCACGGAATATGTTCTTGACCGCGTCTATCCTTTGATCGTAAGTTCTGTATATATCATAGATGCCGTCGGAGATAGGGAACGGAACGGTCACCGTTCCCTTGCCGGTGACCCTGAGGCCGCCCATCTTATCGTTCCCTCTGAATATCGACAGCCCGTCCCTTATCCCGATATCGGTGCCGCGGATATCGAATCTTCTGTCCTTTATCTGCACGGAGGAGATGAATTGACCTCTGTTGTCAGGATATCTGGACTGCACGACATTCGTCACACCTCCCATGTACCCGGTGCCGTAGCCGCGGTTGAATATCGTCATAAGAAGATGCTTCGTCATTTCAAGCTCTTCGGTCATCTCATTGTTCAGGGTCATGGAATAGACCTTAGATGTGAGATACGTGTGCGCGGCACTTCTCATCCTTCCCTCTATCTTCACCGCCGATATCCCCATTTTTTCCAATGCGTGAAGATGATCGACGCAGTAAAGGTCGGCGGTGCTCATCAGATATCCTTCTCTTCCGTTCGATGCGTACCTTTTTCTGCACGGCTGTGCGCATTCGCCCCTGTTGCCGCTCCTCCCGCCGGCGATGCTTGAGAAAAGGCAGCCGCCTGACATGCAGTAGCACAATGCGCCCTGTACGAAGGCCTCCGTCTCAATAGGAGATCCTTCAATAACATAACGTATCTCGTCCGCTGTGAGCTCTCTTGCGAGTATCGCTCTGTCAATACCGTTATCGCTGCACCACTCCAATCCTTTCCTGGAATGGATGCCCATCTGCGTCGACGCGTGCTTTTTTATGTCCACGCGGCCGATAGCCCTCAGCAATCCTGTGTCCTGGACTATCACCGCGTCCGCGTCAATGTCCTTAAGGAACTTCACGAACGATATCGCATCGGCCATCTCGTCGTTCTTTATCAGTGTGTTCACCGTCACGTAAACTTTTACGTTATTATCATGCGCATAAGCGACCGCGCCCTCCAGCTGCCCGCTGTCAAAGTTATCGGAGAACTTCCTTGCGCCGAATCTCTTACCTCCGAGGTAAACGGAATCCGCTCCGCCTTTGACCGCGGCGGCAAGCGCTTCGGGGGAGCCGACTGGCGCCAATATCTCCATGACATTCCGTAGAGCGAGCCCATAGATATTGGTTGTGAAGACTAACTGTAATACCCTTCATTATAAACATTCCCGGTGATTGAATTTCCATGAGCATATTTACGTTCATGGAAAAGAGAAAAGAAACGAAGGGGCCTGAGATGAGATACGATGAGGGCATGCTCTTCGTGGATTGCAGACCGTGCGGCGGAGCATCGTCGCTCGGAGATGCGGATTGTGTGAAATGCGTTTCGAAGGGGATCGCCCGTCACGGTCCTCCGGGGCGCCTGCTGATGCGGAAGGAGAGCGACGTGGAATATTCTGACGCAGTGATATCAGTTCTGAGCGATATATCAAAAGTGTTCTCGCTGATGGACACCGCATCCTCCGAAAAGACGGCGGCAAGATGCAAAGGATGCCCGTGCTCCCTGCAGAAGAACGCGAAGGACATCTGGGACTCGTTCCCGGAGCCGCGCTTCGACATCATGAGGCTGGAGACCGAGCGCTCCGACCCCGGAAAAGAGGGATGCGAGGAATGTATGTGGAGGACGATCGGCTTCATCGACCGCGCCGAGGTCATGATCACAGATATCAGAAGAAAATGCGCCAAGACGGCGTTCCGTCTCACGGAGGTATGATATGGCCCCCGTGATAGAACCGGAAAATGCGATGACGGCGGTCTCGGCGACGGCGGCGGAGCACAATATCAGGATACGCGACATACCGGGCATCCTGAGAAGCCTTGAGAGAACGGCGGCGAACAACAAACGCTCGAAGCCCGTCTATTCCGACTGCTGGATGATCGATACGGAAGATATTGACGTAATTGAGAGATATGACATACCTTTCGGGAAGGTCACCATAGGCAATGCGCCCGACGGGCAGGCGGAGTATTTTCTGCGGCCTTCGGAGTACAGGTTCGGCGATAATGTCAATTCAGTGATAAATTCAGTGATCGACGAGATAAGAGGATCATTCCCGTCATCCCTTAACATAACGTCGGGGAACATCGCGTCCGTCTCGAAGAACATGCTCATGAGACATGCGGACAGGCTCTCCGCGAATGCGTCGGACATTGAGGAGATCGTGTCCGTCGTACGGCGTTACACGATGGGCCTGGGGATATTCGAGATATTGCTCGGCGATCCCAGACTTGAGGACATTTACATTGACGCGCCGTGCGAGAGGAACCGCATACATGTGACGCTTAACGGCATCGCCGGGTTCAATTCGCACATAAGGTGCAGAACGAACCTAATAGTTGACAGAAGGGAGGTCCGCAATCTCATATCGGTGCTCAAAAGGGACAGCGGGCTGCCGTTCTGCGAATCGTCGCCTGTTCTCGAAACCGATATGCACGGATATGACGCCAGAGCAACCGTTATCGGCTACCCGATGAGCCCGAACGGCGACGCCGTGGCGATAAGAAAACATTCCAGGAGCCCGTGGACGCTTACGAAACTGATAGGCAACGGGACGATGGACCCGGTATCTGCCGGATTGCTGTCATATCTCGTGAACTCGAGATGCACGTTCCTCATATGCGGCGCGAGAGGCGCCGGCAAGAGCTCGCTGATGTCGGCGCTGCTCTTTGAGTTCCCTCTTTCCCAGAGGATACTCACCATCGAGGACACGTCAGAACTTCCGACGGACAAGATGCGCGGAATGGGATATAAAGTTCAATCCATGCTCATAGACGACAGGATGGGCGACGACACTCAGAAGCGCGCCGAAGAGGCGCTGCGCGTTTCCCTGAGGCTCGGCGAGTCGGCGATAATACTCGGCGAGGTGAGAGGCGAGGAAGCGAGAACGCTTTACCAGAGCATGCGTACGGGACGGGCCGGAAGCTCGATCATGGGGACGATACACGGCGATTCCGCGCGTTCCGTCTACGAGCGTGTGGTGCACGACATGAAGATATCGCCCGATGCGTTCTCGGCGACCGACATAGTCGTGACGATGGGAACGAAAAGACCGAAGGGAAGCATGCGCCAGTACCGCCGTCTGAACGAGATCGCGTTAACGTCGGACAGGCACGGCGACTTCGTCCAGATGCCGGCGGACGGTATTCTCAGCGACGCTGTCCTTGAAACGCCGATGTTCCGCAGGATACTGTCATCGTCGTCGTGCACGAAGGACGAGATAGCTGATGAGATATTCGTCAGAGGGGAGATGCGCAGATTCCTTACAGAGATGGCGTCGGAACATTCCGACACGTTCTGCGGCCCGGAATGGATATGCTTCGCCAACGAGCACTTATCGAAGGCGCTGGCGGACGGTACTTTCGACAGGTCAGGTACCATAGATGATTTCAAAAAATGGTTCGGTAGATACAATGGACTGTACTGAGAAGAAAGTCAACAAAATAAATGTGGTCATAACGAAGAAGGAGCTGCCGCTGATCGCCCTGTGCGCCTCCGCCGTCGTGTTTCTTTCAATGACCATGCTTTACGGGATAATGTATACGATAAATATCATTCCGATACTCTTCGCGGTGCCCGCTTTCGTCTTCGTCGCCGTGAAAGAGAAAAGGACGGGCCCGAGACCGGAAATAATAATGAACGAGGCCCCGACGGCGATAGGCATGATGAGGCTGATGATCGACCGCGGGCGCTCTCTCGATTCCGTTGTCAGGGAGGTGGCGGCGAACGGCCCGAAGAACATCGCGAAGATGTTCTCAAAAGTGGTATGGGACGTTGATGTGAAGATCGTGCCGGACATGCGCGGATCCCTGAGCGCAGCGGTCGCGGCGCTTCCCGATGCTCTCGCCGCGTTCAAAAGGAGCATGTACCTCATCGTTTCCGCTTCGGACTCGAAGGACGCGCAGGAAAGGATGAGGATAACGAAGGATGCGAACGATACGATGCTCGAGGGCCTCAGGGAAACGGGCGAGTCATACAGCTCGAAGCTGAGCGCCCCGTGCATGGTAATATTCGGACTGGGCGTCATGGTGCCGATGATACTGGTATCGATACTTCCCATGCTGAGTGTGGGCGGCCAGTTCTCGTCCGCCGCGCTTGATCCGATGGCCATTGCGGCGGTCACGCTTATTATAATACCCGCTGTCGTCGCAGCCGTTATAATGACCATCGCCAACGGCAACCCGTTCTACGTCAGGTCGGACGAAAAACTGAACATCGTGATGTTAATGCCTGCGGCGGTATGCGTACCGGCGCTCGCTTTGCTGTATGTGAGCACACATGACCTTACCGTATCGATCGCCGCCTCGGCGATCATCGCGGGCATTCTGCTTTTTGTGCTTCTTTACCCGGAGATGAGGGCGGAGCGCAGAAAAATAAAGACAGAATCGATGATGGGTGATGCGCTGTTCGATCTCGGCAACAGGCTGCTGTCGGGCGAGAACTTTGAGACGGCGTTGATATCTTCATTCAGAGAAAGGAATGACTGCAAGGACCTTGCATCATCGCTGGAATGGCGCATAACGGTATCCCGCGGGGATACCGGCGGGGCGATACGCAAAGCGATGATCGTCTACTCTGAAAAGATGGCAGGCATGTATCGTGATGTTCACACGGCATCGCTGAAGGACATGAGGGACGCCGGCAGGCTCGCGGTGAGCATGGGGCACCAGCTTCAGGACCAGAACGCGGCCGTCAGCGGCATAAGGAACAAGCTGAGGAGCATGCTTGACATGATGACGGGGACGTCAGCAGTGTTCGCGCCGCTGATACTCGGGATAAGCGTATCAATGCTGGCACCGCTCATGGGGCTGGCCGGCGGTTCGGAGATGTCGCTGACGTCCCCCATACTGATGACGTATCTCATAGAACTGGCGGCACTCATCTCAGTGCTGACAACGCAGCTGAGATGCAGGGGCGGCCTTATGACAACGTTATACACATTCAGTATGATGATGCCCGCTGCGCTGACCGTGTTCCTGATATCGTCGGGGATATCGATATGACGCGGCACCGCTACGATATCGTGAAGGCGCCTGCCGGCGCCCGTCCCGCCGGCATGGGTCAGCGGATCATACCTCAAAGTCCTGCGAGGAGAAGTTCGAATAATAACGTCCGGAAGATGCGGTGAATCTCAGTACGCAGTAATCGGGGTCGGTGACCCCTCCTTTGTAGTACATCGTGTCGCCCTCCTTCCATATCCTCTCCTTTGACGCGGGATCGGTAAGAACCTCCATAGTGCCGCGGAGCATTACGCCGCGGAAGAATCTCCCGTCAAAGAAGTATATGCACGCCTTCGGATCGTTCATATATTGTTTCGTTCTCATTGATGACGTGTTCGTGGTGAACCAGAATGTTCTTATGCCTTCCCTTTCCCTCGGCGCCAGCATCGCCTTGATGTTCGGATTTCCGTCATCGTCCACGGAGCCGATGAAGGATACGCTCTGCTTGTCGATCATGCCGCCGATTGTGCTCTCTGCGTTCTTCATGACGATGTCAACGCAGCATACGGTTATACGTCTTGCCGTTCATCATCCCTCCGGGCATTAAGAAAAGCTTTTAAATAATGCAAGTATAAGGACGTTAAGAGAGCGGGAAGAAGTTCTCCTTTTCAGTAAGATTCGTTTTGGAGCGGATTTGAAATGACTGTTGAAACTTTGAACACAGGTACGACCACGGTGGGAATAAAGACGAAGGACGGCGTTATACTGGCGTCCGAGAGAAGAGCTACCATGGGCAACATAATAGCGCACACCCATGTGCAGAAGGTGTTCGCGATATCGGACAACATAGGAATGACAATTGCGGGGCTCGTAGGCGACGCCCAGCTGATGGTCAGGTTCCTGCAGAGCGAGGTCGCGTTATATTCAATGAAGAGAGGGGCGCCCATGTCCGTGGGCGCCGCCGCGACGCTGGTCGCCAACGTCATACGTCAGGGATTCTATCTCGGACTTATCGTGGGGGGCCATGATTCCAAGGGAGGCCACATATTCAGCATAGACGGCGCCGGCGGATGCATAGAAGACAATTACGTCTCCGTCGGTTCCGGATCGTTATTCGCGCTGGGCGTCCTCGAAGGAAAGTACTCCGAGGGGATGACCGAGGACGAGGGCGTCGATCTTGCGATATCCGCGCTGAACTCCGCCATAAGGAGGGACTCGGCAAGCGGTGACGGCATGCTGATATCGATCATAAACAAAAAGGGCACGAAGGAGATGCCCGAGGAAACGATAAGGGCCCGCGCGGCCGAGCTGGGGTTCAGATACCCCAACTGATCATCTTATCCGCAGTGGTCACATGAACGCCGACAGATTATTCGATAACATAAGGGAAGAGGTCCGCAGGATAATACCCGCTGACCATACGGTATCGTCGATAGAGTTCGAGGGGCCGCTCGTTGTCATTTATACGAAAGAATTTGAAAAATTCTCGTCCAACGCGAACATAGTCAAAATGCTGGCGCAGGGGCTCAGAAAAAGAGTTGCCATAAGGCCGGACCCGTCCATGCTCGCCGATTCCAATGAGGTAGAAGAGAAGATAAGGAAGATGGTCCCGGAGGAAGCGGAGATATCCGACATCTTTTTTGAGTTCGAGACCGGCGAGGCAACGATAGAGGCGTTATCGCCGGGCGTCGTAATAGGAAGGCAGGGCTCACTGCTGAACGATCTGAAAAAAGAGACCGGATGGAATGTCAAAGTGGTCAGAGCACCGCCGATACCTTCGAAAACGGTGTCGGACGTGAGAGGATATCTACGTCTGAACAGAGATGACCGCAGCGACATGCTGAAGCGCGTCGGCAGGAAGATCGCGCGCCCGGTGATCGACACCGACCAATGGGTGAGGATGACCGCGCTCGGAGGCTTCAGGCAGGTGGGCAGGAGCGCAACGTTACTGCAAACGAGAGGAAGCAGGGTGCTCATCGACTGTGGCATCGACCCAAGCAGCGATTCGGTGCCGTACTTCAGCGTTCCCGAGATACAGCCGCTCAAGGATCTTGACGCTGTCGTGATAACTCATGCGCACATGGACCACTGCGGCATCCTTCCGGTACTTTTCAAGTACGGGTATGAGGGGCCCGTTTACTGCACCGCGCCCACCCGTGACCTCATGGCGATGCTTCAGCTCGATTACATCAAGCTGGCGTTCGGCGAAGCCAAGAAGGCACCATATGAGGCGTCGCATGTGCGCCAGGAGATACTGCACACGATACCGCTGAGATATAATGAGACGACGGACATCGCGCCTGACGTCAGATTAACGTTCCAGAACGCCGGCCATATACTCGGATCGGCGATAGCGCACTTCCATATTGGCGACGGATTGCATAACGTGGCGTTCACCGGCGATACGAAGTACGAGCGCTCGTGGCTGTTCAACGCGGCGAACAACAGATTCCCCAGACTGGAGACGCTGGTCATCGAATCAACTTACGGAGGGCACAGCGACATACAGCCGAGCAGGATGGACGCCGCCAACGAGCTGACGAAGATACTGGCGCAGGCGGCGGAGAATAACGGTAAAACATTGATACCCGTGTTCGCCGTCGGACGTTCGCAGGAAGTTATGCTGGTCATCGAAGAAATGATGAGAACGAACCGCATGCCCACCGTTCCCGTATACCTTGACGGGATGATATGGGAGGCGACGGCGATACACACCGCCTATCCGGAATATCTGAACAGCCAGCTCAGGACGCAGATATTCCAGCAGAATGAAAATCCTTTTCTATCGCCGGTGTTCAGACGCGTCGAGACGGCGGCGATGAGAGAGGAGATCTGTCATTCGCCCGATCCGTGCATAGTTCTGGCGACAAGCGGCATGATGTCCGGCGGGCCTGTGATGGAATATTTCAAGGAATGGTGCGATGACGCCAATAATTGGCTGATATTCGTCGGGTATCAATCGGAAGGAAGCGTCGGCCGCACGATACAGAAAGGGCGCACTGATATAACACTTCATGAGCGCGGCAACCCTATCACGCTGGACGTGAAGATAAACCGCGAGACGGTTGACGGCTTCTCTGGACATTCGGACCGCAAGCAGATGATGAACTACATCGCGTCGCTCGATCCGAAGCCCGATAAGATAATAATAGGCCACGGCGAGGACCGCAAGTGCACCGATCTTGCGTCATCGATATACAAGCGTTTCAACATCGAGACGAAAGCGCCGCTGAATCTTGAAACGATAAGGCTGAAATAAAAAAAGATGATAAAAAGGTGCTTACGCACCTCAATAGTTTTCCGCTCTCAGCTCGAAGTACGCCTGCGCGTGCGAGCATACCGGGCATTTCTCGGGCGCCATCTTTCCGATGTGAATATGACCGCAGTTGCGGCATTTCCATACCACGGTGTCGCCCTTCTTGTACACTGCGCCGGATTCCAGATTTTTCAGAAGCTTCAGGAATCTGGCCTCATGTACTTTTTCAACTTCCGCCACGCCTTCGAGGAGCTGCGCAATATCGTCAAATCCCTCCTCTTTCGCGACCTTTGCGAAATCGGCGTACATTACCGTCCACTCGTAGTTCTCCCCGCCCGCGGCGTCCTTAAGGTTCTCCGCCGTTTTCGGGACACTTCCGCCGTGCAGAAGCTTGAACCACATCTTTGCATGCTCTTTCTCATTTTCTGCGCTCTCAAGGAAAATATCAGCGATCTGCTCGAATCCTTCCTTCTTCGCCTGCGACGCATAATACGTGTATTTGTTCCTTGCCTGGCTCTCCCCTGCGAAAGCTGTTGCAAGATTGGCTTCCGTCTTTGATCCTTTAAGGTCCATTCTTATCACCGATTATAATGAAACGTGCACAGGTATAATTGCTTTTCTGAATATAATTAGTATACTCACTTTATTTCCTTCGGCCGAACAGTCCTTTTCGTTCAGTGCCGTCCCTGAATTTCTTTTTGATGAGGCGTTCCAATGCCGTTCCCGCTTCTTTGTTCTTCGGATCTATGCGCACCGCTTCCTCAAGATGCCGTTTTGCGGAAACGAAATCTTTGATCTCCTTCACTAAAAGTATAGCGTAATTGTAATGTATGTCCGACCTTTCGGGATCGGCAGCGAGTGCTTTCTCATACATTTCGGCGGAACCTTTGAAATCGAGCATCTGATTCTTTAAGAAGATGGCGTAACTGTTCATCAGATCGGCGTCGTTCGGGCAACGCATCACCAATTCCGCGTAATGCCCGTTCGCCTCCTTTCTGTTCTTTGGCTCCACTTTAAGGATCGTCACCAGCGCCCTTCTCGCGTCAAGGTCATCCGGATCGATATCAAGAATTATATCAAGCTGCATCAGCGCCCCTCTCCTGTCCTTGATGTCGTTGGACAGTATCTGGGCAAGAACCATCCTTACTTTGTTGTTGTGCGGATCCGTTCTTAAGTATGCTTCAAGAGTTACCTCGGCGCCTTCCGGATTGCCGCTGCGCGCCTGATTCTTTGCTTTCGTGATCGCTTCGTACGCCGGGTCGGGCATGCAGGGCGATCGCATTCATGACATAATATTTTATTCGGTGTCCGCGTCCGGCGCCTTTTCGGCGGCGATCGTCATTTTTGCTTCGTTGAAATCGTGGATTATGCCCTTCTTGAACCCTCTGTGGTAATAGTTCGCGTATATGAACGCGTACAGCAGCGAAAGGAACGCCGTTATCAGAACGTAGCCCGCGTATGTGTACGACGTTCTGACGATATCATAGCCCATGTACAGCGATATTGCAAGAAGCGAAAGGAACACCACCACCGTGAAAAAGCCCTGGTACAGGCGCTTTCTCATCCCCTTCCATAAATAGTAATCCCTTGCCTGGCTTTTGATCTTGGCGCCGGTGTCCTTCGTGATGAACCACGGTATGACAAGAACAGGCATGAAGAAGGTCAGTATCATTGTTATCAGGACCGCCTCGCCTATGGTCAGGGCGCTCTGGAATATCGGATTGAGAAAAATGTACGAGCTTATCGAAAGACCTAACGCAAATATACTGAACGCCAGGGAGAACATTATCCTCCTCGGGAACCTTCCGTGGCTCTGCACCGGCTCCAGTTCGATGCGCTGAACATCGATTATGTCCGGCACGTCGTACACCCATCTGCTTATCTTGTTCCTTCTTGTATCCGTATCATCATTCTTTATCTTCTCAAGGCTGAGATATATCCTCGCGGTGTACCTTCTGAAATATGCGACCACCGTGGATATGACACCGTGCGACGTGAACATCATCAGTATCGTTAACGAGTAGATGGAAAGAAGAACGGCGACCTCCTTCGCCGCCCACGATCCTGTGAGATCGGTCAGAAAATCAATGGTCTCCGGCATTATGTACGACGTTGCGAAGATTATCCCCAGCGAAATTATCAGCGGCACCGCCGAAAGGATCAATGCGGTGGTGCTCTCCTGAAGCGCGCCCTTATCTCGGTGTACGAACGAGTATACGCCGAGACCCGCGAAACCCACTACGAAAGGAGAGCAGAACCGCAAAAGAAGGGAGCCCATCTCGCCTTTGGCCGCCATGAACGCAAGCACAAGACCCGCCAGCGCTGATGCCAATGCTATGTACGGCACCGCCTTTATTATGGCGCGGTCCTTCCGCAGGCTTCCGTCCATGTCGTAATCATTGTCTATGGAGATCACCGAGCATAGGTTCGATGCAGATAAAGTAATTAAAATATAGCCTTCGGCAGGGGAGAAGTTTATCTATCATCCGCAAGATTGTGTTCCGATGTCTCAGGATACCGGATTGAGGAACAGGGGCCGTGAGCGCAGCGACGCCGATGACCGGCGCAAAGCTGCGGAAGACCTGACCGGAACTAAATTGGAAGAGATCTCGAAATATTCCTTCGATCCGAAAGCGGCGGAGAAGAACATCGAGAACATGATCGGTGCGGTCCAGGTACCGCTGGGATTCGCCGGCCCTGTCAGAATAAACGGGGAGCACGCGAAAGGTGAATTTCTGGTGCCTTTGGCGACCACCGAGGGCGCTCTCGTAGCATCCGTTTCCAGAGGGATGTCTGCGATAACGTCATCCGGCGGCGCCCGCGTGATGATATTCGGGGACGCAATGACACGCGCGCCGGTGTTCCGCGTGAACGGTATAGATCATGCGGCCGAGGTCATCGAATGGATCTCGAAGAACAGGAAGAAAATGGACGGCGAGGTGAAAGGGACGACCTCCCACGGCAAACTGATATCAGCGGAAACATTCCCCAACGGAAGGAGCCTTTTTGTGAGGTTCGCGTACGATACCGGGGACGCCATGGGCATGAATATGGCGACGATAGCAACGGAAGCGGTCTGCAGACTTATCGAAAAGGAGACAGGCGCATCGCTGGTCTCCGTCTCGGGCAACATGTGCACCGACAAGAAACCGGCATGGATCAACGCCATCGAAGGCCGCGGAAAGACCGTTCTCGCGGAAGTTACGGTGCCTTCGGATATTATCGAAAAGAAGCTTCACGCTTCCGTTGCGTCCGTGATCGAAACGAATATTCGCAAGAACCTTATCGGAAGTTCGATGGCCGGTTCGCTCGGGCATAATGCGCACGCGGCGAACATGGCCGCCGCGCTGTACATAGCGACCGGTCAGGATCCCGCGCAGGTCGTTGAGGCCAGCATGACAATGACCGTTTGCGAATCTGCCGGCAACGGTCTTTACATATCGGTAAGGATGCCTGCCGTTGAGGTCGGTACAGTAGGCGGCGGAACGAGACTTCCCTGCCAGTCCGAGGCGCTGAGCATGATAGGGTGCCTCGGTCCCGGAAGATCGAAGAAATTGGCGGAGATCGTTGCCGTCACCGTGCTTGCCGGCGAGTTATCCACATTGGCGGCACAGGCATCAGGACAATTGGGAAAGGCGCACAGCGAGCTTGGCCGCTAGACGGACCAGTCGATGTCCTTTCTTATCTCTTTAAGGAAGGCTCTCTTCTCTTTTGATGCCTTTATCCTTTCTTCGTCAAGTTTTACGATACGCACATCGCTGCTGTCCGTGCAGCTTTCAATGATGTTACCCTCTGATGATATGTACATGCTCCCTCCGGCCATCACATGTCCCGGATCGGGGCCGACCATGTTCACGAAGACGATATCAACAGAATTTTCAATGCACCTTGCCTGCAGCACTTTAGCGGATCTTCTCATCGCCTGCTCTGCGGCGGCGGATATGCAGACGATGATGTCAACATCATTGGCGGCGTACCATCTGAATAACTCGCCGAACATCACGTCGTTACCTATCGCCGCCCCTATCTTCAGACCGCCGCAATTGAATATCTTCGGTTCGTTCCCTGATGCGAACACATCTTTCTCATTGAACACAGCGCCAGCATCAAGGTGTATCTTTCTGTACATCTGTTCGTTCTCGCCGTCGCTCAGTACGGCGCAGTTGTAGATCTTACCATCATTCAATAACGGCGACCCGTAAAGTACGTGACACTTCCTGTTCTTCACGTTCGTGTTCACCTTGTTCCTGAACACAGCGTCCATGTTGTCAGCGAAACGTCCGCATCCCTTGTCATAACCGGTGGCGAACATCTCCGGGAATATCAGAAGATCGACGTCGGTGTTGTTGATGAGCATCTTCGCCTTTGATGCGTTCGCGGGAGGGTCATCCATCTGGCCCCTTACCTGTGCGATAGCTATCCTCATATGTCACCGTACGTGTCATGAGAATATAAACAACACCTTTGCATAGTGCATCACATATCAGCAATATGATGCGACGCCGCCGTTAGCGTTCGAAAACGACTATATACTGTTCTTCCGTTCCAAGCCTGTATGCCTGTCATCAATTTCAAGCACAGCGACCTCTGCGCCCTCATCGGGAAGAAGATACCAAGGGACGTTCTCATAGAGCGCATACCCATGATGGGCGCGGACATGCATGATACCGACGGTGATGCTGACGAAATGTCAGTGGAATTCTTCCCCGACCGTCCCGACCTTTATTCCGCGGAAGGATTGGCGAGATCACTGCGCCCATTCCTTGATATAGCTCCCGGAATGAAAAAGTACGGCACCGAACGCACGGACATTGAAATGAAGGTTGACAAGAGCGCCGGTGACGTGAGACCGTACGTTCTCTGCGCCGCAATTCGTGATATAAAGATAACGGACGGCCTTCTGAGGTCGCTCATGGACATGCAGGAGAAGCTGCATCTGACGATCGGAAGAAAAAGAGCAAAGATCGCCATAGGCGTCCATGATCTTGATAAAGTTGTTCCTCCGTTCACATACAAAGCGGTTCTTCCGGGCGAGATATCATTCGTTCCGTTGGGGAAGACGGAAAAATGGGATCTGGACGAGATACTTGAAAAGCATGAGAAGGGCGTCGATTACGCACATATCCTGAAAGGAAAGAAAAGATATCCCGTCATACTTGATGCGAACGGGGACGTACTTTCATTCCCTCCCATAATAAACGGTACGCTTACCACGGTGACAACGGATACGAAGAACATCTTCATCGACGTCACCGGAACAGATATGAAAGTGGTGAAAGGGACGCTCGATATCCTTGTGACCGCCCTGGCGGAGCGCGGCGGCCGTATAGGCACGGTTAAGATGACGGGCGCGATAAAATGCGATTCCCCCGACCTGACGCCGTCCGGACTGGACATAGACATAAAGGAATGCGAAAAGTTCATAGGCCTTCGGATAGGAGCGGACGGAATCGTCAAAGCTCTCCGGAAGATGGGCATGGACGCTGTGAGCAGCGGTAACGTCATCAGTGTCCTTATTCCGTCAACGCGCCTTGACATAATGCACCCGGTCGACATATACGAGGATGTCGCCGTAGGGTACGGATTTGAGAACTTCGGATCGGACCACGTCCTTGCGCAGACGGTCGGAAGAAAGAGCGATGTCACGATGATGTCCGATCGATTGAGAGATGTGATGATCGGCCTCGGCTATACGGAGGTGACAACGCTGACGCTCAGTTCGGAGGATGACGAGTTCGCAACGTCGGGATTGCCGCAAAAGAACGTTGTCAAAATAAAGAATCCTATAACCGAAGATCACACGTGCCTCCGGTCATCGCTCCTTCCGAGCGTGATGCGCATAATACGGAAGAACAAGCACCGCGACCTTCCGCAGCGCATATTCGAGATAGGCGACGCCGTCGTCGATGCGAAGAAGCAGCGCCGCCTGTGCGCGGTGGCCACACATTCGCGCACATCATTCACAGAAATGAAATCCGTTGCCGAATCTGTTCTGAGAGAGATGCGCTTATCTTATGCGTTACGTCCATGCCCGTACGACACTTTCATCAAAGGCCGCGGTGCGGAGATCGTTATCGATAACGTTTGCGCGGGGTACTTCGGCGAGATGTCACCGTCCGTGATAGCGAACTTCGACGTTGACCATCCCGTGATATTCTTCGAACTGGACCTCAGCGGTATCGCGAAAGGTGTGTCCACGATGCTGTTCTAGTATTCTGTCACAGAAGCAGAGAATGTGACCGTAATTACGTTATGGGAGAATAGTTTCATAACGTCCTGCAGAGGACATTCAGGGTTCGTCCCATATCCTCGGTATCATTGCGGCGGTGATACTTTGTTCCGTAAGTGCTTTCCGATCGAGCAGACCTTTGCTTAATGTGCCTACAGCACCTTCTTTGTCACCTCTGGACGATCCGTACACGGCGGCCATCGCGTCGCTCACTTTCATTCCGCCGCGGACAAGGTCGGCTACCTTATCCGGATATCTGAATCCCGAGCTCATGCCCACCGTTATGATGCCTTTTTTATCAATTACGGCGCAGTGCTGCACATCGTAGAGGTGACCGTACATCTCAAAAACGCCGGCCTCGATACCGACGGCCATTGAATGTCCGCCCAGAGCGGCTTTGGCGCGGTTCACGGCGCCTTTGCACGTATCATCACCGAAAGGCTGTTCCGGAACGCCGCTTTCCGCTCTCACCGGTATTATACGAACGCTGCCGAATAATCTTTCCATTACTGTTCTTACAGCTTCCACTTTCACCGGATTCAGAGAACCGACGGCGATGTCCGTGACGTCCGTTCCGCCCGTCCTTGAGCACTCGCCGGATAATATCTTGCTTGCATGTATCTCGGCGCCGCTCTCGCCCCTGACCATCTCTATCATGGATATGATCATCGGCCCGAGACCGGCGGCAACTCTCTTTTCGTTGATCAGATGCGCGTTCCCTTCCGTCTCCCGGGAAACGACCAGATATCCCGGTTCCATCGTCAGCGCCGGTCCGAACTGGTCCGATATGGGAACGATGTCGGCATGCTTTCTTATCCCGTCCAGGAATATTATGAGAGCTTTCATTCTCAGATAGAACGGATTTATCCTTTTCCTGCCGGATGATGCCATCGCATCTGTCGTTAGTCCAATGGTAACGTCATCGGACAATTCGAACGCCCTCTGTATCAATGCTTTATGACCTTCGTGTATCACGTTGAACGTGCCTGCCAGTATTGCTTTCATAGTATCCTCATGTAACGGCTTCGATCGCATTCTTGTATGGTGTCATGATCATATTACCGTAAGTATCGCACCGACTGTGATTGCCACGAGTATTATCTCTATGATGAACAGCTGACGCTTCTTCTTCGACAGCTCCGCTTTTTTATTATCTTTGCATGCGTCGCTGCAGAACCTTCCTTCCGCTGTGTGCGCCTTGCCGCATACGTAGCAATGACGGTGCTGCGGTATTCTTTCCATTTCGCTCATGATAATGATACATTGCAACGGGACTAAAAAGCTTATGTGCCCCGCTGCCTGTCCATTTCGTTGTGCGCAACGATGATACAGTGGTCCGCATGCAGGCTCAGCGGGCCCAGCGATATCTTTGACGGGCCGCATTTCATGACCGCTGCCTCTTCCTCTTCTGTCAGGTCCCTGTCGTCGCCGAGCACGATGACCGCGTTATCAGGGAAAGCAAAATCACGGGCGTCGGTGCCGTCCTCTTTCAGATATATTATCGGCATCCCTCTGAGCTGTTCGATCATGTCAGAGAACGAGCGCCTTGATATGTACACTCCGGGTGACGATCTTATCTCTTCGCTGCCGACCTTCTTCAGCAGCGCGTTCCTGATCAGCGATGAGGTGCTTCTCTCGTCCGGGTTCAGATATTTCAGTTCGCTGCCCGCGAACCGTACGGTCTTCGGAGCGTCGCTCCCTCCCGTCAGGACGAGAAATAATTCAACGTTCGTCCTGATCGAGTGGCTTAGGAAGAACGCAGAGTTGACGCATCTCACGAGAACGTCCAGCCTTCCGGCGCCGCCGGAGATGTCGTCCAGCTTAAAATCGCCGGTGGTCACCGCTCTGTGACCGATGACGACGAATCTTATCATATGTCAAGGTCCCCGCTGCCCATCTGTTTCATCATCTGCTTGCGCATCTTGCGGTTGCCCATGAACCCTTTCATCGCCTTTTTGCTTTGTTCGTACTGTTTGATCAGTTCACGGACATCATGCGGATCGACGCCCGCACCGTACGCGATCCTGTTTATACGCGAACCTTTTATCACACGGGGGTCGTCCATCTCATCGTTCGTCATGGAGTCCATGATCACACGGTACTTCCTTAATCTGGCCTGCGACTCCTCGTAATTGATCTTATCTTCCATCTTGCTCATGCCGGGGATCATGCTCATCACTTTTTTGAGAGGCCCCATCTTGTTCACCGCTTCCATCTGGGTGTACATGTCTTTTAAAGTGAAACGTCCGGACATTATGTGCTTCGATGCGCCTTCCACTTCCTCGTCGCCTTCGAACTCATCTTTCGCCATGTCGACAAGCGCCGAGAGATCTCCCATTCCGAGCAGCCTTGATATGAACTTTTTGGCGTCGAACGGCTCAAAATCGCGTATGTGCTCGCCCACACCGATGTAAACTATCCTGGCGTCGGTCGCGGCCACGGCGCTCAGCGCCCCGCCGCCCTTCGCGGTCCCGTCCATCTTCGTCAATATCACACCGGTGACGCCTACCGCCTTATGGAAGGCATCGGCCTGCGGGCCGGCCTGCTGGCCGACCTGCGAATCCAGAACCAGCAGACGCTCGCCGGGCTTGGCAACAGCGGCGACATCCTTCAGCTCCTGTATGAGGTCCGATTCGAGAGCGTGCCTTCCCGAGGTGTCGATTATCACCACCTTCTTATCTTTGAAATGTTCGAGTCCTCTTTTCACAACGCCCGGCGCATCCTTCGCCCCCGGTTCGCCGTAAACGTCCACACCGACTTTCTCACCTAATTGTTTTAACTGATCGTACGCGGCGGGTCTGTGAACGTCCGCCGCTATCATACCGACGCGGAAACCTTTCTTTGAGAACACAAGCGCGAGCTTTCCGCAGCTTGTCGTCTTTCCCTGACCGTAAAGGCCGACCATCATTATGGTCTGCGGCTCCATCCTGAGGCCTTCGCCGTTATCGAGGAGCCTCACAAGTTCTTCATAAATGATGTTGACAACATGCTCCTT
This sequence comes from Methanomassiliicoccaceae archaeon, assembly GCA_009776695.1. Classification (GTDB taxonomy): domain Archaea; phylum Thermoplasmatota; class Thermoplasmata; order Methanomassiliicoccales; family Methanomethylophilaceae; genus Methanomicula. The sequence continues at coordinate 6,380 of WRNI01000001.1, read as the reverse complement.
CGGGCCTTTTCCCGCGGGAGGCTTCTCGTCCATTGCGCGCTCTTTGATCTTTTTGGTGAGAGCGAGGACCATCTGCACGTTCACGTCAGCCTGAAGCAATGCTCTCTGAAGATCTTTGACAACATCCTCGATAAGCTGCTCGCTGATGCTGTTCGCGCCTGTTATCCTGCTGAGAACATTCCTTAACGACCTGCCGAGACCTTCTAGGACCATATTGACGGTACAATGTGTGCCTCATAATAAAGATTTGCGAGAACAGGATATTGGAAGAGTCCAGCCAGTCAGAAGGGATGGGATGCACTCTACGGGACTGGACCTTTTTCCAACGTACCACTATTATCTGAGGGGTATTTAAAGTTTAAGTTTGTACGCCGAATTGCCTGTTTTTTGTTGCCCGAACGGCGTTAAATCAGTGAGAAAAAGACAGCCAGCACCGCCGGTCCGTCAGGCCGCCGCACGGCACGAATGAGGAAATATCCCATAAAATGATATAATATTTTAAGGTCCGGCGGAATTGTGCAGGAAAATGTGAAAAAAAGTTTCAGAAAAGGAAGATGCCGTGAGCGCCCGAATTCAGAGATATCCTGATTTCTGAAGCGCCATAAGATCGTCGGTGCTCAGCTTCTCGCCGGCCTTGAAGCGTTCGAATATCTCCTCCGCCTCTTTCTTGGACTCGTTGTCGACCTTCTTCCTGCGGTCCTTGGCCTTTCTGCTCTTTATCGCGCCGACATCCTTGTCCATCTCGTGCACGGACTTTATCTGTTCGATGTGCTTCCTGTGCTCCTCGTCAGCTTGTGTCTTGCATTCGATGAACTTTTCCTGGGCGGCGTCCGCCTCTTTCCTTAATTTGTCAGCCTGATCGTAAAGCGCCAGCATATCGTCGTGCGCCGTCTGCGCCGATCTGGCGTGCTCGGAGACCGCTTTATGGTATGTTTCCGCCTGAGCCTTTGATTCTCTCAGCTGGCGCACCAGTTCTTTAACCTCGCCGCCCTGTTCGGAAACTTTTTCCTTCTCCTCGATCTGTCTCGCAAGTAATGATATCTGCTTGACGATCTCGCTCTCCTTGTCCTTTCCGAGCGGTTTCGTCTGCTGTGTGAACTCGAGGTCCCGCAGCTGTTTCTTTAATTGTTTTATCGGAACATCGCCGTCCGCCCTTCTCTCCGGCATGGGCTCGCGGTCCTTTCTGAGCGCGGATACTTTTTCGTTGAGGTCAGCGACCTTCTTGTTCCATTCGTCCCTGAGGTCTTTCGATTCCCTTACTTTAACATTGAATTCGTCACGGCTCTCCCTGTGCTTGCCCGCTTCGTCGATCAGCGCGCGCACCTGTGCGTTCAGCGCGTCCCTTTTGGCGACCCATTCTTTCGTCTGTTTGTTCAGATCGTCCCTCAGACGTCTGTGCTTCTCGGCATCATTGTTCATGATGCTTCGTTTCTGCTCCAGCGTCTCAAGGTCCTCGGGCCTCTGTTCCGGTGCCTCAGGCTCCCCGGACATCGGTTCCGGTGCCTCGGTGACCTCAGATACCTGTTCCGGTGCCTCGGTGAGGTCAGGTTCCTGCTCCTGTGCCTCAGGTTCCCCGGACACCTGTTCCGGTGCCTCGGTGACATCAGATGTCTGCTCCTGTGACTCAGCGTCCTCAGATGTTCGCTCCTCTGTTCCAGGGTCCTCAATTTTCTGCTCCTGTGTCTCAGGGTCCTCAGATGATTGTTGCTGTTCCTCCACAAATTCTTCCATTACTTCCACGCTCGACATTCAAACAACGCGACCGCTAGGCAGCGGTCCAACAGTCCTGCTAATAAAGATATCGTTTATAAGACTTTCTGCTCCTATCACACGTCCGATTGTATAAAATATTAACAAACGGAGTTCGGATGCGAACACAAGGGCAGGAAAGTTTATAACGTGATTGAATTTTAAAGCGGACATATGAGCGACCTTTGCCCGCTTGATTACCGGTACGGCCGGGACGGAATGAAGAAGATATTCTGCGAGGAGAGCAGACTTCAGTATCAGATGGACGTTGAGGCCGCCCTTGCGAGGGCGCATGCCTCTCTCGGAACGATACCGAAGGAGCATGCTGACGAGATAACAAGGATATCCTGTCTTAAGCATGTAAAAGCGGAGCGTGTCAACGCCATCGAGAAGGAAACGAAGCACGACCTTATGGCAATGGTCAGGGCAATGACGGAACAGTGCAGAGGCGACGCCGGCAGGTCCGTGCATCTCGGCGCAACGTCCAACGATATTGTTGACACCGCCGTTGCGTTACAGATCAAGGCTGCGCTGGAGATCATCTCGGACGATGTGGACACGTTCATCGCAACGCTGGCGAAACTCGCCAAGAAAGAAAGGGACACGATCCAGATAGGAAGGACGCACGCACAGTTCGCCGTTCCGATAACATTCGGCTTCAAGATCGCCGGTTACATCGCGGAGATGCTCAGGCACAGAGAAAGATTGGAGCAGATAACGCCGAGGGCGTGCGCCGGGAAGATGTCCGGCGCCGTGGGCACCGGCGCCGCTCTGGGAGATAAATTCTTTGACGTTCAGAAAAAGGTGATGAAAGATCTTAAAATTGAGTACGAACCGGCGGCCACGCAGGTTGTCGGACGTGACCGTTACACTGAGCTGATATGTTTTCTGGCAACCGTTGCGACATCGCTCGAACGGTACGCCACCGAAGTGAGAAACCTTCAGCGCTCCGAGGTGTCGGAGGCCGCTGAGGCATTCGACGTGAAGAAACAGGTCGGAAGCTCAACGATGGCGCAGAAGAAGAATCCGATAACATCGGAGAACGTCTGCGGGCTTGCCAGGATAGTCAGGGGATTCGTAACGCCGGCGTTCGAAAGCCAGGTACTGTGGCATGAGCGCGATCTGTCCAACTCCAGCGCAGAGCGTTTCGTGATCCCTCATGTGTTCTCGCTGGTCGATGACATGCTGTTCAAGATGAATGATGTGTTCGCTAACATGTCCGTGAACAGAGAAAGGATGAAAGCGAACATAGGATCCGCCAACGGACTGATCATGGCCGAACCGGTCATGATGAGAATGACCGCGAAAGGAATGGGAAGACAGGACGCGCACGAGATCGTGCGAGAGGCATCCATGACCGCATCCTCGCAGAATGAGCATTTATTGGATGTATTGCTCCGCGACAAAAGGCTCAGAGGAGTGATGACGGAGGCCGAGATACGCGACGCCATGGAACCGGCCAACTACACGGGCGGTTCCGGCGAGATCGTTGACAGTATGGTGGCGGCCGCGGAAAAGGCGCTGAAGAGGAAGTTTTAAAATGATGTCCGAAGGGAAGAAAAGAAGGGTGAAGCTGAGCGCTTTGCTGGGCGCCGTGTCCGGCGCCATTTTCGCGGCCATTTTGTATTTCGTGATGCAGCCTACGTTATGGTATTTTCTGCTGGTGCCCGTAGCGGCGGCGATGGCCGCCGGCCAGGCATATCTCACGCCGGAATGATCATAACAGTTTCGCACCGGCCGTCGGTCCCGGCTTCACCGAATATACTGACGTGATGCTCATCTTTATCAGTGTCTTCGCCGGGAGATCCTTCTTCCTTCCCTGGGCGATCTCCCTCGCCTTCTCGTGGTCCGGTCCGCTCGTTTCTATTCTCACGGTGCCCTTCACCTGGTATGCGCCTTCGGTCTCCGGCGACCATATGTAGAACGACGCCTGCGGATTCTCCTTCATGTTGCTGAGGCTCTTCTTCATGAAGTTGTCCACGACCCATACCGTCTCGTCATCGTCCTGAAGGATCAGCATGTTCATCGGCACCACGTTCGGCTCTCCCGAGAGCGACGACGTCGCGAACGGGAATATTTTCATTTTGTTCATGTCACTCTTCATCTCTGCTGTCAGCTTTACCATTCAAACACCTCTTCCCTCATACGGGGCGGCGGAATATAAACGTTGTTATATCAGTTATTCCTTCGCGCACGAAGGAAAGGATTATACATACACTATCACATCAACGGAGAGAAGGGACGAACGTGACCAAGAATGTCAAAGACGATATCGAGAAGCTGAGGGCGCAGCTGCTGGACCTCGGGAAGACGAACAATCTCGTGAACTATCAGATCAGGGACGAGCGGTCCATTCAGATAACCGATTCCGAGACGGAGGAGGTGCTCACAAAGCTGGTCATCGACGGCGGAGGTCTGCGCGTCGCCAACGTGAAGATGGCCGCCGCCGGCTCTGACGATCTCAGGTCAATGTCGTCGCGGAGCGACATCGACGGCAAATTGGAACGTCTGATACAGCGTTACAAAGAAGACTTTGACGATCTTGGTTATACGACGGTGTTCGTCGCCCTCGGCTTCGTCATATGGAAGGGGAAGGGAGGCGCAAAGGCGCCGGTCGTTCTGATACCCGCCCGCCTGAAAAGGGACGACACCGGCAGTGTGCGCATATTCTGGTCAGGCGACGACGTATGCGTATCGCCCACGCTCATCGAAAAACTGAAGGAATCGAACGTGCGCGTTCCGCAGTTCGATTCGATAGAAACTGCCGCGGACATGAAGAAATGCACCGACGCGATCAAAGCGTCCATTGAGGGAAGGGCTGAGTTCAGCATGAACGACAGCATAGTCATCGACGTCTTCGATTTCAGTAAGTCCGTGATGTACAACGACCTCGACACTTCCGCGTGGTCCGACATCTCGCCGCTTGTGAGCAAGATACTTGACCCGCCGGCGGGGAACACCGATAAAGGAAAAGAAAGAGAGATACCTTCGTGCACATACTCCATACTGAACGCCGACGCGTCGCAGATGCATGTCATCCTTGACGTGCTGGACGGTCATTCCGTTGTCGTTGAGGGGCCCCCGGGAACAGGGAAGTCGCAGACGATCGCGAATATAATCGCCGAATGCCTCGGCAACGGAAAGACGGTGCTGTTCGTGAGCGAGAAGATGGCCGCGCTGAACATCGTCAAGAAGAGGCTTGATGAAGCGGGCCTTTCAAGATACGTTCTTGAGCTGCACAGCGAGAACTCCAACCGCAAGAACTTCCTGAAGGAGATGGAAAGGTCCATGACCGCCGAAACGGTCATGGAACCGTTCTCGGAACAGGATTGTGTTAAGCTCGAACGCGTACGCGGCGATCTTGACGCTTATGCCGCCGCGATATCCGGGCCGATAGGCAAGAGAGGCCTTTCGCCGTACCAGCTGATAGGGATGCGCGAATCGGCGTACGGCAACATAAAGAGAAGGAGACGCAATCCTGTAAGAGTTGAGATAAAGAACCCGCGCGACATCGATGACGACGGATGGGATTCGCTCGTCTCGCTGCTGAGGTCCGCGGCGGACATAATGCCGCAGGTCATGCCCGTGAGGAAGAATGTCTGGAAGGACCATAAAGTATGCAGCTTCACACCCGACCGCGAGCACTCGCTCCGCGATAACATCGCGAACATCAACAAAAGGCTGGACGACGTGGCCGCATCATCGAAGGAACTGTGCAGGCTGATAGGCGTATGCGCCCCGCAGACGCTTAACGAGATATCAGAACTGAACGACATGTGCGAGAACATGAGAAGATACGGCGGTGTGGCGCTGAAGGAGATAATGGACAGCGATACTGAAAATTACATAAAGGCGACGGACCCGATGATAGTCGCCGCCGCGTCGCTGCAGAAGTTACGCGGCGAGATACTCGCCAGATATAAAGATAAGATCCTGGAGATAAACGCCGGCGAGGTCATCGCGCGCTATGAGAAGGCGGTGAAGAGCATACTGCGCCGCGGCGATCTCAGGGAGATAAAGAAGATGATGGACTCCCACGCCGTATCCGGCACCGCAGACGAGGCCGGAATAGGCGGCGACCTTCAGAGCATAGCGAGATACCAGCAGGAGCTGAAAGCTTTCGCGTCGTTCGACCCGAAGAACCTTTTCGGCGAAATGTGGAAAGGCGCCGCGTCCGACGCCGACGAGCTCCGCGGCGTGCGGGACTGGACGGTAACGGTGAAAAAGAACATCAAGAGCGGAAAGTTCAGCGACGCCACCGCACTGCTTATCTCAAGAGGCACCGGAGGAACCCCGCTGGGATCAAAGACAGCGGAACTGAACGCATATGTTAACGATATGTTAAGATCGGTGTCGGTCATAAGCTCGATACTCGGCGCGCCGAAGGACGGCCACGGGGACATGAAGCCCGCCTCGATAAGAAAATGGCTTAAAGATCTTTCATCGAACATCGATTCGTTAAGGCCGTGGAGCAGCTACTGCGACCTTCTGAACAGGTTCGAGGGCACGCCGATATCTGACATGGAGGCGAGGATGTGCTCCGGCGACATACATCCGCAGGACCTTGTGGACACGTTCGTTCTGAACTTCTCGGGCGCATTGCTTGCGGAGGCCGTGAACGAAAGGCGTGC